>DASYCR010000222.1:0-3766 GCA_036500095.1 Polyangiaceae bacterium | reverse complement strand
AGCGCGTCAATCCCGCCGTACGAAGGTATAGCGGGACTCGAGCGCGTCGCGAGTGCCGACACGCAGGACGAGCTCGAACGTGCGCGCCGCGAACGGCGGTAGTACGAGCTGCATCGCGGGGCCGCGGGCGTGTGTGCGTGCCGCGAGCTTCGGGAACGACCAGCTTGCGATGGGCGTGTGGGCGCCGTCGAGCTCGATTTCCGCTTCGAGCACGCCTGCGTCGACCTCGTCGGGGGCGTCGTTCAAGATCCACGCTTCGAGTTCGAAGGTCTCGCCGGCACGCCAGGAGAACTTGGGAACGCGGGCGCTCGCGAGCACGAGGCGGCAGGCCGCGGCGACGGCAAAGTAGGCGGGCTTCGGCTGAGCGGGCCAACTCACGATGCTGTTGTTCGCCGCGCTCGGCCAGGGCTCGTTGAAGCACCAGTTGAGCGCCATCGCGCAGGTCGGCTTTTGCCGGCGCGCTTCCTCGAACAGGCACTTGTAGCCCTCGGCTTGCAGCAGTTGACCGCGCTGCACGAGCTCCTCGAGTGAGCGCGTGGGACCGAAATAGCTTTCGATCGTCGATTGACAGAGCCACGTGCCGGGATCTTGATCCCACGAGCCGAGGCCGTGGTGCGTTTCCCAGGCGGTGCCGAGGTGCGGCGGAAAAAGCTCGGCCTCGGGCATGAAGCTGCGCAGAACGTCGACGCTGGCGGGCCCCGGACAACCGAACTCCGAGTAGGCCGTATTTGCCGCGTCTCGAAAAATTTGAAATACCTCGCGTCCGCGCTCGTCGCGGAAGCGGTAGTCGCCGTGGCCCATGCCGTCCTGTGGAGCGGTGCTGATGAACGGCGTGTCGCGGTCGAGCTCGTAACAATTCTTGTTCAAGAGCCGCAGCGCGAGGTGCTGATCGGTCATGCCCGACCAGGCGTTGAAGAGCTCGTTGCCGCCGCACCAGAGAGCGAGCGACGGATGTTGCCGCACGCGCGCGATGATCGCACGCGATTCCTGATCGAGTACGTCGAGGTACGCGCCGTCGGCGTCGTAGTTGTTGCACGCGAGCTGAAACTCGGTCCACACGAGGAGTCCGAGCTCGTCGCAGATCTCGTAGAACGGTTCCTTGTTGGCGATCGCGCCGCCCCAGCAGCGCAGCAGGTTGAAGTTTGCGATTTTCGCCAGCGCGAGCAACGACCGATAGCTCTCGGCGTTCAGCGTTCCGGGGAAGATCTCGGGGCAGACCCAATTCGAACCGCGCGCGAAGATGACGCGGCCGTTGATCTCGAGCGTGATCGGCGGATGGCTGCGCGACTTGGGAAATGTGGACGGCTCTTGCCAGGCGCCTTCGTGCATCAGCAAGCGCACACGGCGAAAGCCGACCTTGCGCGTGCGTGTGAGGCTGCCGTTCAGGAGAACCTCCAGCGTGTACAAATTCGGCGCGCCCTCGCCGTTCGGCCACCACAGGCGCGGTCGCTTCAAGCGCGCGCCGGGCACGCTACTGCTGAGCGCGATGCGCCCGGACGGCTCGAGTAGACGCCAGGTGACGTGCGCGTCCGCCGGTTCGGTCGTGCTGACGCTCACCGTGATCGCCGCCTCTTCGAAATCGTCCGAGAGCGCGTAGCGAAAATCGACGTCCGTGACGTGGCACGCGGGCCGCACTTCGAGCCCCGTTTCTTGCCAGATGCCGAGCGGGATCAGGCGCGGGTGAAAATCCCAGCCGTAACTGACCGGAGGCTTGTTGGAGTGGCGCGCCTGGGTGCGATCGTCGGGGGCGCCTCGCACTTTGGGCGCGGGGAACACCAGGATCTCGAGCGCGTCGCCGGAGCGCGCGCGATCGGTCAAATCGATCTCGAACGGACTGAACATGCCCTCGTGCTCGAGCAGCACTTGTCCTTCCAGCGAAACGCGGCAGCGATAGTCGACGCCGCCGCACACGAAGAAGACGCGCTCGTCATGGCCGAGCTCGGGCAGCTCGAGCCGCGCGCGATAGAGCCAATACTGGTCCTCGAGCCCGGCGAAGAGCTTGTAGTTGTCCGCGCGCCAATAGTCGGGGAGCCCTTGTGCGCGCGCCCAGTCGAGTTGCACGGCGCCCGGCACTTCGGCCGGCACGAGCGCGCTCGGCGGCTGCGCGGCCTGTGACGTCGGGCCGACCTCCCAGGCCAATGGCAAAAGCGAGGAAGGTCGATTCGGAGCAGGCGGGAGAATGGACGCGAACGAACTGGCCATGCGGACTCTTCACGATAGCGCGCTGGCACGAGCAATGCTTAGTCGGATTTTTTCCGAGGGTGTGTCGGTTTTGCTCGGTTGTGGCCGAGCATCAGCCGCGGTACACGGACGCTATGAACCGAACGGGAATCGTGCTCTGCGCGTCCAGTCTGCTTGCCCTCGGCGCCTGCAACAAATCGGCGCCCGCTCCGTCCGAAGGAGTTCCCAGCGCGACGGCGACCACCTCGGCAACCGCCGTGACAGCCGCCAGCGCCGCGCCCGCCCCGGCACTAGCGCTGCCCAAAGCGGACGAAATGACGCTCCTATCGGACCTCGGCAAGATGCCGATTCCCGAGGACAACCCACAGAGCGACGCAAAGATCGAGCTCGGACATCAGTTGTTTTTCGACAAGCGCTTGAGCGTCGATGACTCGCGCTCTTGCTACTCGTGTCACATGAACGAAGACGGCAACGGGGGTCACGATCCGGTGGCGATCGGCGCCAAGGACAAGAAGCTCACTCGCCACAGTCCCGTGATCTGGAGCGTGGGCTACCTGCCCAAGCTCTATTGGGACGGCCGCTCGGACTCGCTCGAGGCACAAGGGACCGCGGCGTGGGCCGGCGGTAACATGGGTGTGGGCAAGGACAAGCTCGAAGACAAAGCCAAGGAGCTTGCCAAGATTGCCGGCTACAAAAAGCAGTTCGACAAAGTTTTCCCCGGCAAGGGACTGACGCCCGAGACCGTCATACAGGCGATCTCGTCTTACGAGCGGACGCTGGTGTGCAACGACACCGCGTACGACAAATACGCCAAGGGCAACAAAAGCGCGCTCAACGAGGAGCAAAAGCGCGGCCTCGAGATATTCATGAGCAAGGCCGTGTGCATCACGTGCCACACGCCGCCCTTCTTTTCGATCGCCTACCTGAGTAAGGACGGCGCGTTTTTCGATGTCGGTGTTGGTGTCGAAGGCAAAGACGAAAAGGACGTCGACGTGGGTCGCATGAGCGTGACCAAGCAGGCCACCGATTGGGCGGCCTTCAAACCCCCCAGCCTTCGCAACGTCTCGAAGAGCCCCCCGTACTTCCATGACGGCTCCAAAGCCACCTTGGAAGAAGCCGTGCGCTTCATGGCCGGCGGTGGATTCGCCAACAAAAATCGAACGCCGCTCCTCACCGACAAAAAGCTGAGCGACTCGGAAATCAAATCGATCGTGTCTTTTTTGGGCGCGCTCGACTGCAACACCAAGCTCGTACAGCCCAAAAAACTCCCGTAATTCGAGGGAGCGCGTTCGTTATCGCGCGCGCGCGCTGATCGCGTAGCGGCACTTGGCTGCACAGGTGGCGTTCGTCAGAATAGGCGGCGCTCACGATCGCTGGCTGCGCGTGCTTCAGCAGGGAACCGATCGCTGTCGTGGGTCGATTGCCGTTGCGTGCTGCGGTTGCCGTCGTGGTCGCGAGTGGCGGCGGATGGCACGTTGGCGCCGTGGGTGCGGTCGGCGCCGTGGGTGCGGTCGGCGCCGTGGGTGCGGTCGGCGCCGTGGGTGCGGTCGGCGCCGTGGGTGCGGTCGGCGCCGTGGGTGCGGTC
>DASYCR010000221.1:0-1855 GCA_036500095.1 Polyangiaceae bacterium | reverse complement strand
GGCATCGCCGTAATCGAGCGCTGGCTTGCCACGAGCTCGGCCGAAAATCGACTCGAGGTGTTGCTCGATCTCGCGCGCCGCCGGCGCATGGCCAACGACGCCGACGGTTCGGCGCGCGCTCTCTTACGAGCCGTGCGCGAGGGCGCGCCGGTGGAGCTCATTTCTAGTGAGCTCGGCCAGGCGTTGGCCCCGAAGACCTCGGACGGTGAAATAGCACTGCTCGAGGCGCGCGCCGAAGCACTCAGTGGCTCGATCGACGCCGAGCAAGCTGCGCAGTCGCTCGCTTGGCGCGAGGTGGGCGCGGCTTACTTCGATTTGGCCGGGGACGCTCCGCGCGCGATCAAAGCCTGGGAACGGGCGATGACCCTGAACCCCGAACGGGGCGTCGAGTGTTTCGCGAGCGATCTGGTCTCGTTCGCGGGCTCCGAGGACGCGCTGCGCGCGCTGCTCGAACTAGCCAAGAAGAAGCAGCCGGCCGGTGACGCCGCCCGCATCCTGGCCGTGGCCTCCACGGTCGCGATGTCGGCGGGCAACGCAGAGCTCGCCTTCGACGTCGCGTCGCGCGCGCTCGAGCTCGACGCATCGCGCGCCGACGTGCTGGCCGTGGCCGAGCGCACCGCGACCGACGATCGCGTAGAAGCGCTCGACGCGCTCTACCAACGCTTGGCGGAGGCCTCGCTCGGACGCTACGGTGAACGCGCGGTGCACTACCGCGCCGCGCGCCAGTTCGAAAAGCGCGGTTCGGTCGAGCGCGCCCTGTCGCACGCCGTGTCGGCGTTCGAGGCCGTGCCGTCCGAGGGCGTCGCGTTCGTGACCATGGCGCGCCTGGCGGAGCGCTCCGAGCAGTCGGCTGAGGTCGTGCGGGCGCTCGAGCGCGTCGCGCAGAGCAGCCCGCAGCCGGAAATACGTGCGGGTTGGCTGCGCCGCGCCGCGCTCTTTGCCGGGCCGAGCGAGGAGGGCAAGCGCCAGCGCGTGGAGGTGCTCTTGCGCGCGCTGGTGGTGCGCGGCGAAGCCGACCTGGTGCGGGCTCTGGCGGACGCGCTGCGCGCCCTGTTGAGCCTGAACGTCGACGATCGCGAGATCTTGGAGCTGCGCTTCGAGCGCGCACTGCAGGCACTCTTGCGCAAGGTGGAAGGACCAGAGGGCGCGCGTATCGGCATCGAGTGCGCGCGCGCTGCGCTCGCCACGTTCGGCTCGCTGCGTGTCGCGTTCGCTGCGCTTGATCGCGCCGTGCACAGCGACGCCGATCTCGAGGAGTACGCCGGCCTGTTCGACGACGCGCGCGCGCTGGCTGCCGAGCCCGAGTACGCCGATCCTTTCGTGGTAAGTACACTCGATCTGGCGGGCCAGAAGTTCGGCGGGGCAGGCGCTCAGTTGCTCGAGCTCGGCGCGCGCGTGGCCGGTGAGCGGGGGGATCACGCCAGCGAGGCGAAGCTCCTGGTTTGTGCCGCCAAGAAGGATCCGGAGAATCTCGAGCTCGTTCGGCGAGCGGAGGCCGCGGCGCACTTCGTGCGAGACCCGGCGCTGCTCGAACAGGTGCTGGAGGCCATTCCGGTGCGCGAACGGGTGAAGGCTTTGCTCGCGATCGCCGAGGCCGCGGAGCAAAAACACGAAATCGTGCAGGCCGTCCAAACTCTCGAACGCGCGCGCGGCCTGGAGGGCCTGGCCAGCGACGAGCGTGCCCAAATTTTCGAGCGACTTTCGGGCGTATTGCGCCGCACCGGACGTCGCGACGAGCTGGAGCTCGCGCTCGAGGCGGAGCTCGCCGACAGCGAGCTGCCGCCCGAGACGCGCGCGCGCCTCGGCGGCGAGCTGGCCGCGCTGATCAGCGCGCGCGGTGATCCCGAGCGTGGGC
>DASYCR010000220.1:0-3555 GCA_036500095.1 Polyangiaceae bacterium | reverse complement strand
TCGGAGGCACGATGCCCAGCAGCGGCAGCGCGGGCGCCGGCTCCCAAGCGACCGGCACGGGCGGAACGCTGATGCTGAAAGAAGGCGGCGCTGCCGCTGCGCCCAGCAGTGGTCCGTGCACGAATCTTCAATGTCAGCAGGTCGTCTGTGGCGACGGCGGCCCGCTCACGTCGGTGAGCGGCACCGTGTTCGACCCGGCCGGAAAGGTTCCGCTCTACAACGTCGTGGTCTACGTGCCGAACGCGCCGCTCGAGCCGTTGCCTGACGGCGCATCCTGTCAGACATGCGACGGCGACTTCTCCGGGCACCCAATCGCCGTGGCGCTCACGGACTCCCACGGCAACTTCAAGGTCGACGACGTGCCGGTGGGCGACAACATTCCGCTCGTGATTCAGGTGGGCAAGTGGCGGCGCCAGCTGACCATCCCGCACGTCGAGCAGTGCGTCGACAACCCGCTACCGGACGCGGATCTCACGCGCTTGCCACGCAATCAGAGCGAGGGCGATTTGCCGAAGATCGCCATCTCGCTCGGCGGCTCGGATTCGCTCGAATGTTTGCTGATGCGGATCGGCGTCGATCAGTCGGAGTTCACGCTACCGAGTGAGGGCGGCCGCGTGAACCTGTACGCGAACACGAACAGCAACGCCGCGACGTCCATGGTCGAGAACGGCGCCACGCTCCCGCTGCCCACGGCCGATTCGCTGTGGGACAGCTTACCGACCATGATGGGCTACGACATGATGCTTTTGTCCTGCGAGGGCACGGACAACAACGGCCGCAGCGACGCGCAGTACGACAACGTGCACGCCTACGCCGATCAAGGCGGACGCATCTTTGGTTCGCACTTTCACAACACCTGGATCAATCCCGACATCCACCCGTACCCGGCCGTCGTCAAATTCGCGAGCGGAGCGCACAACTTGCCGGACGGCTTCGTCGCCCAGGTCGACACCACCTTTCCCAAAGGCGTCGCGTTCTCGGACTGGCTTTCCAACGTCGGGGCCTCGACTACGCCCGGGCAGCTCGTGGTCAACGGCTCCGAGCACACCATCGACTCGACTCTCAGCGACCCCACTACCGGTGCCCTGCTCGCGCAACAATGGGTTTACGGCCAAGACACCGACAAGAAGACACCCACCGTCCAATACTTCTCGTTCACGACTCCGGTCGGCGCAAAGGAGTGCGGACGCATGGTGTTCAGCGACCTGCACGTCGTGACCGGCAGCGGCGACACGACCAAGCAGGTATTCCCCAGCGGCTGCGCCACGAGCCCGCTCACCGCGCAGGAAAAAGCGCTCGAGTTCATGCTCTTCGATCTGTCATCCTGCGTGCAAAAAGACGACAAGCCACCGATGCCGCCGCCCAAAGATCCCAAGTGAGCGCGCGCGCGTCGTCAGCGACGCGGACACTCGACTCTGGCGTCTAGCGCACACTCGCTTCGGCCACGCGATATTCCATATCGAGGCGGTTCACGATCGCGTCGCCAACACGCTTCAGCTCGCTCGTGCTCGGGATCTCGGCGAGCTCCGGGCGGAGCTTGTCGGCCAGTCCCGCGAGCACGCCGGCGCGCGCTAGACGCTCCTGATCTTCGAGCAAGCGGGCGGTCTTCGGTACCGGATGCCCCGCCGCGCTGGCAGCCTTCGTCAAATACGAAAGCCACGCGCCGCCCTTGAGCGACTTGTGCGCGTCGTCCGGGACGACCGGCGGCGCCAGACCGAACAGCAGCGTGAGCGGACGCTCGACGGTGTAGACCTTGAGGTGCTTGGTCAAGCCGTAGGATATTTGCATGCGATCGAGGGCACACAGCAGGGCGACCGTCCGCGCCTCGTGGCCGAGATCGCCGAAGTCGCCGTTGTAAAGCGCTTCGAATGCGCGCGCGTCGCGCAGCGGATCGACGCTCTCCGGTTCGTCGGCGGTAAGCTTGCCGGGATAGCGCTCACCCTCCACGTCCTTCTTGACGCGATCAGCGGCGCGCCGAGCCAACATTGCTTCTCGCTCGGCGCTAGCCACGCGATCGACGAACAGCGCGAGCGCGGCGACATCTGCTGGAGGAGCGGCCTCGCTACGGGCCGCCGCGACGATCCGGTCCTTGAGCTCCGAAACCTCCACCGGCTCGAGCGCGCGAATGCGCTCGTAGCGCATCAGGTCGTTCGAGCCGTAGACCATCTGCACGAGTTCCTGACAGCGAAGCCGCGCATTCTCGGCGCCCGTATCGTCGTCGGCGCCCTCCGCGTCACTCCACAAGCCACCCGACCAACACGCGACGGCCTCGATCGCGAGCTGATGCGCGGAGTCCTTTGGGGGCACGCTTGCCGGCGCGCTCTGCTGTTCTTCTGCCGCGCTCGGCACACCGGCGCCCGGTGAAGACGCTTGGCTGGATTGCACGGACGGGTATGAAGCGTCGCCGCCAGGTGTCGCGCGCATCGAGGATGCGCCGCAGGCGAAGGCGAGCAGCGCGTAGCTTGCACAGATCAATTGACGTCGGGCCACGCCATGAATCCAGCATCAGCCGTGCCAAGCGGCTCTGCCGCTGGCGGCGCATTTGCCGCGGCGCGCACCCTCGGGTTTTCGAGGATTTGCCGATCCGGTTCGACGGTCCAGTGAAAGTCGCCCGCGCAAAACTGCCTCGCACTGTGGCGCGCCCGAGCGCGCGCAGGCCGTCCCTGCTACATCTCGCCGCGTGGATTCGGAGGCGCAGGAACAGCGCACGCGTGCAGCCCTCGAGTGGGACCTGTTGCTCGAACGGTTTGCCGAACGCTGCGCGAGCCGCGCCAGCGCCGAATATGCGCGCGCCCTGACGCCCGCGCCCACGCGCGAGAGCGCCGCCGTTCGGCTCGCGCGCACGCGCCAGGCCCTCGCGCTCGCGGACTCGGGTCATGAGCTGCCCGCCCGCGAGTTTCCCGAAATCACGGAGCTGCTCGAGCGCGTGCGAGCCCACGGCGTGGGCAGCGGCAGCGAGCTCGCCGGGCTCACGCGCGTGCTCGAGCTCGCCAAGGAGCTGCGTGCGTTCGCGAAATCACACGCTGAAAGCGCGCCGGAGCTCACGAACGCCATTCGCACGGACGGCGCGCTCGAGCCGCTACGCGAGCGGCTCGCAGCGAGCATCGAACCCGACGGTCAGGTCGCCGATCGCGCAGCTCCGTCACTGGCGGCAGCGCGCGCCAAAAAGCGCGAGGTCGAGAGCGACTTGAAGCGCCGCCTCACGCAGATGCTCGGCCGCTACGCGGATCTCTTGCAGGGCCAATACTACACCGAGCGCGAAGGCCGCTATGTGCTGCCGGTGCGCTCGGACGCGCACTTGCCGGTCGAGGGCATCGTGCTCGGCTCGAGCTCGTCGGGCGGTACGCTGTTCGTCGAACCGCGCGAGCTGAGCGAGCTCGGCAATCGTTTGCGCCTGGCCGAGGCCGAAGCCGCGCGCGAGGAAGCGCGCGTGCTCGGCTTACTTTCGACGCAAGTGGGCGAGTTGGCCGATCCGTGTGAAGAGGCTTTTTTCGCGTGCATCGTCGCAGATCTGTGCCGCGCAGCGGCGCGCTGGGCCGCCGAAACGCACTCGAT
>DASYCR010000219.1:0-3260 GCA_036500095.1 Polyangiaceae bacterium | reverse complement strand
CGAGCTCGGCATGCGCGAACATGACCGCATCGGCACGATTGCGTTTGGCGCGAGCTCGGCGGTGGAGGACCCGCTGCGCGAGCACAGCACGCTCAAGGCCCCGCAAATCGCGGAAATAGGCCGCGACGGCACGGATATCGGCAGCGCCCTGCGCACCGCGCTCGGTGAGGTTCCGGCCGACTCGGCGGCTCGCATCGTGCTCTTGAGCGACGGTGTCTCGACGCGCGGCGACGTGCTGAGTGACGCCGCGCTGGCGATCGCGGCTAGCGTTCCGGTCGACGTCGTGCCGCTCGACCAGCAAAAGCTCACGAACGTGCGCATCTCGTCGGTTCACACCGTACCCCGCGCGAACCAGGGTGAGGCGCTCGACCTGCGCGTGGTCACCGAGTCGAGCGTGGCGACCGAGGTCGAGCTGCGCGTGTCGCGCGACGGCGAGCCCGTGCGCAAGGGCGTCGTCAAGATCGGACAGGGCGAGGACGTCGTGCACCTGCGCGAACTCGCCAATGAGCCCGGCTTTCACCGCTACGACGTGGAGGTGAGCGCGCTCGATCCCAAGCTCGATCAGGCCCACGAGGACAACCTCGGCACGGCCTTCGTGCGCGTGCGCGGCAAGGCCGTCGCGCTCGTGCTAGAACGCGATCCGTCGCTCGCGCTCGCTCTGCAAAAAGCCCTCGAATCCGCGGCTTTTCAGGTGCGCGTCGCGGGACCTGCCGGCGTACCGGCGGACGTCGCCGCCTGCGCGACCTACGACGCGATCGTACTCAGCGACATCGCGGCGAGCGAGCTTGCGCCCTCGCAAATCGACGCGCTCGCGTCGTACGTGCGCGATCTGGGCGGCGGTTTGATTTTGATGGGGGGTGACCACTCGCTCGGCCCAGGCGGCTACGGCAAAACCCCAATCGAGGAAGTGAGCCCGGTCTCCTTCGATCTCAAGCAGGAGCGCCGGCGAGCGAGCCTCGCGGAAGTGATCGCGGTCGACTACTCGGGCTCGATGGGCATGAGCGCGGGGAAGAACACCAAGCTCGAGCTCGCCAACGAAGCGGCAGCGCGCAGCGCACAGCTGCTCGGCGCCGGTGATCGCCTGGGCGTGATGCACGTGGACACCGCGGTGCGCTGGACCGTGCCGCTCGCCCCGGTCACGGACACGGCCGCGATCGCCAAGGCCATCCGCGCCGTGGGCGTCGGCGGCGGCGGTATTTACGTCGATTTGGCGCTCGAGACCGGCTATCAGGCGCTGAGCCACGAGCACGTGCAGCTCAAACACATGCTCTTGCTCTCGGACGGCTCGGACGCCGAAGAGCGCAGCCGCGCGTTCTCGCTGGTCAGCTCCGCCAAGGCGCGCGGGATCACCACCAGCGTGATCGCGCTCGGCTCCGGCGCGGACGTGCCCGCGCTCGAGCACATGAGCCAACTCGGCGACGGCCGCTTCTACTTGATCGAAGACGCGGGCCGCTTGCCGGCGGTCTTCGCGCAAGAAACGGTGCTCGCCGCGCGCAGCTCGATCAACGAGCTCGTCTTTCGCCCCGCGCTCGGCGCGCCTGGACCCGCGACGCGCGGCATCGATTTTTCGAGCGCGCCCCCGCTCAAAGGCTACGTGGTCACGCTCGGCAAACCCCGCGCGCAGGTGCACTTGACCGGACCCGAGGGTGATCCGATCCTCGCGACCTGGTCGGTCGGCGTGGGCCGCGCGGCAGCCTTCACGAGTGACTACAAGGATCGCTGGGGCGTCGCGTGGACGAGCTGGGAGGGCGCCTCCCGCCTGTTCGGGCAGCTCGGCCGCGACGTCGCGCGCCGCGCGGACAACCCGCGCGTGCGCGTGGAAGCCGACACCTTAGGCGGCGATCTGCGCATGCGCGTCGGCCTGGTCGACGAACGCGGGCACGCCGAGAATTTCCGCCGTTTGCTCGCGCGCGTAGCCGGTCCCGACGGCTTCACCAGCACGGTGCCGCTCGAGGCGTCGGGCGCGGGCGCCTACGCCGGTACCCTGCCCCTCTCGCGCCCGGGCGCCTACGTCGTCACGGCCATCGACGAGCAAAGCAACGAACCGCTCGGCAGCACCGGCGCGGCGCTCTCGGCCGGCGAGGAGCTCAGGCCGTCGGGCACGGATCGCGGCCTGCTTAAGCGCCTCAGCCAAACCACCGGCGGCAAGGTCCGCGACACGTTGGCCGGGATTTTCAACGACCGCGAGCTCAAGCGCTTTGCCTATCAGAATCTGGGCAATCTGCTGATTCTGCTGGCTGCCTCTCTGCTGCTCTCGTCCGTCGCGGTGCGCAGGCTCGCGATTCCGGACCCCGTGCTCCACGCGCCTGCACGGGTCGCGCTCTTCTTTCGAGCGAGCCCGCGTAAACGGAGCCCCACCGAGCAAGCGGCGACCACGCACAGCGCGCTCGACTCGCTCTTGGAGGCCAAGGCGCGCAGCGACGCGGAACTGCCGGTTCAGCGCGCTCCGCCGCTGCCGCAGTCGGCCACGCTACGCGAGCGGGCGAAGCCGGCGCAGGGTCCACAAACGATTGAGCAATCACCGCCGAGCGTACCGCGCTTCTCGCAACCACCAACGAGCGCTGCGAGCGGCGCGGGCAAAACTCCTTCGATTCCCCCACCCGGGCGCCAGCTGACCGCGGCCGAGGTATTGCTTGCACGTCGGCGAGGTCGCAAGGGATGAACAGGTTGTCGCTCTGCTCGAGCTGGTTCGTGCTCGCGTTCACCCTCGAGGGTTGTGGCAGCGAACAGCCGCCGTTCGTGCCCGACGCGCGGGATCAACGATTGATCGCGCAGGTGAGTGCCCTCGGCATTGTCCAAGAGTCGCATGCAAGCGGCGCCCTACCGACCGCCGTGACGTTCGGCGGCGCGGGCGAGCAAACAGTATTGCTCGTCGCGTTCGAGCGCAGCTGGGCGCGGCGCGGCCGCGTGCAAGCCGCCTTCCTGCACCTGACGCCGCGCGAGGGCTCGCCGGCGAGCGACGCAGTGGTCTCGCTGCATGCCGCCCGCATCCGCGATCCGTGGCGCGCGGCCGAGCTCACCTGGGAGAACCGACCCGCGCTCAATCCGCCCTACGCGGAAGCCAGCGCAGACGCGAACGGCGAGCTCCGCATCGACGTCAGCGCGCTGATCCGCTCGGCCGACAAGCACCCTGACGAGGACTACGGGGTCGCGCTCAGCGCCGAGCGCGGCAGCGGTGCCGGAGCGACGTTCGCGACCGGAGCGGGCGGTGGCAGCGCGCCGCAGCTCGAGGTGTTCGTGCGTTAGGTGCTCGGCGCTGA
>DASYCR010000218.1:0-2695 GCA_036500095.1 Polyangiaceae bacterium | reverse complement strand
CGAAGGTACTCGCCGGGCTTGAGCCGGATATCGCCCTTTTGCAGGAGGTCGCGGCGGACATGCCAAGCTCGCGCTTTCATGATCAGGCGCCGCTCTTGTGCGAGATGCTCGAGATGGCTCACCTCGCCTACGGCGCCGAGCATCGCTTTCGCATCGGCGGGTACGGCAACGCGATCCTGAGCCGCTTCCCACTGTCCGAGATTCAGCGTGTCGATCTGACGATCGGCCGGCGCAAGAAGCGCGGCGCGCTCAAAGCGCGCGCTGACATTCGCGTCGGCGACAGCCACCGTACGCTGCTGCTCGTCAACATGCACCTCGGGCTCGCCGGCTCCGAGCGCGACCAGCAGCTCCAGCGCTTTCTCGCCAGCGCGCCGTTTTCGCACGTGCATCACCACACCCCGATCATTCTGGGCGGAGATCTGAACGACCTGTGGGGCTCGCTCGGGCCGCGCTACCTCGTGCCGGCAGGCTTCGCGCGCAGCGGCAAACTGCTCAACACGTTCCCCGCGGCGCTACCCCTGCGGCCGCTTGACGGTATTTTCGTGCGGGGTGACCTGCACGTGAACGGCTGCGCGCTCGCGCGTGGCACGCTCGCCCGCCGCGCGTCCGATCACGCGCCGCTGGTGGCTGATCTGGTTCTGCCGGTGCCGCGGCGCTCGGCTTGACGTCGGCGACGAGCGCACGTTTGCTAAGGGCATGTCGCCCAGCCAAAACTCCCTGCGCGAGCTGCCCGAGTGGCAAGCGCTCGCCAAAGAATACGACAAGGTCCACGCGCTGCAGCTGTCGACGCTATTTTCGGAGGATCCGGCGCGCGCAGAGCGCATGAGCTGCGAGGCGCTCGGGATCTTTCTCGACTACTCGAAGAACCGCATCACGAGCGACACGCTACGCGCGCTGCTCGCGCTCGCCCAGGCGCGCGGCCTGCGAACCCGTATCGACGCCATGTTCGGCGGCGACAAGATCAACGTGACGGAGGATCGCGCCGTACTGCACGTCGCGTTGCGCGCGCCGCGCGGTGCCTCGATCTCGGTCGACGGCAAGAACGTCGTGCCCGACGTGCACGCCGTCCTCGACAAAATGGGCGAGTTCTCGCAGCGCGTGCGCACGGGCGCGTGGCTCGGCCACACCGGCAAGCGCATCACGAAAATCGTGAACATCGGCATCGGCGGCTCCGATCTCGGCCCGGCGATGGCCTACGAAGCGCTTCGTCACTACAGCGACCGCAAGTTGACGTTCCGCTTCGTGTCCAACGTGGACGCCACGGATTTCGCGGAGGCGACGCGCGACCTCGATCCGGAAGAGACGCTGTTCATCGTCTGCTCCAAGACGTTCACCACGCTCGAAACGCTCGGCAACGCGCAGACGGCTCGCAGCTGGCTGCTCGGCAAGCTGGGCAGCGCGGAAGCCGTCAAAAAGCACTTCGTCGCGGTGTCGACCAACGCCGCGGAAGTCGCCAAATTCGGTATCGATACCGCCAACATGTTCGGCTTCTGGGACTGGGTCGGCGGGCGCTATTCCTACGATTCAGCCGTGGGGCTCTCGCTGATGCTGGCGATCGGCCCGGACGCGTTCCGAGACATGCTCGGGGGCTTTCACGCGCTCGACGAGCACTTTCGCTCCGCGCCCTTCGAACGAAACTTGCCGGTGCTCTTGGCCATGCTCGGCGTTTGGTACAACAATTTTTTCGGCGCCGAGACGCACGCCGTGCTGCCCTACGACCAGTACCTCGCGCGCTTCAGCGCGTACCTGCAGCAGCTCGACATGGAGTCGAACGGCAAGCGCGTTACGCTCGACGGTCACGAGGTGAGCTACCAGACGGGCCCCATCATCTGGGGTCAACCCGGCACGAACGGCCAGCACGCGTTCTACCAGCTGATCCACCAGGGCACGAAGCTCATCCCCTGTGACTTCATCGGCTTTGCGCGCAGCCTGAATCCGATTGGCACGCATCACGACCTCTTGATGGCGAATTTTTTCGCGCAGACCGAGGCGCTCGCGTTCGGCAAGAGCGCGCAAGCCGTGCGCGCGGAAGGCATCGCGGACACGCAGGTCGCCCCCCGCACGTTCCCCGGCAATCGGCCGACCAATACCCTGCTCTGCGACGAGCTCACGCCCGCGATGCTGGGCAAACTGGTCGCACTCTACGAACACAAGGTGTTCGTGCAGGGCGTGATTTGGGGCATCAATTCCTTCGACCAGTGGGGCGTCGAGCTCGGCAAGGTGCTGGCCAAGCGCATCGGCAAAGAGCTCGAGCCCGGCTCCGAGCCCACCCTCGCCCACGACTCCTCGACCAACGCGCTGATCACGCGCTACCGCGCCGCTCGGCGCAGCTGACCGCGGCGAACATCGCGTTAGTCCAGCGCCGCGACGATGCGCTCGGCGAGCGCGGCGCCGTCGTTCAGCTTGCCGGCGGGCCAGCGAATGCCGAGCCCCGCCGCTTCGTTCGGCTTGGGGATGATGTGAAAGTGAACGTGCGGAACCGCCTGGTGCGCGGCGGCCTCGTTGTTTTCGAGCACGTTGAACGCGCTGACGCCCGTGGCGCGTTTGATCGCGCGGCACAGCCGAGGCAGGACGCGCCCAATCGCTGCGCCCGCGTCGTCCGACAACTGATCGAGCGTCACGGCCGGCTCTTTGGGGACCACCAGCGCGTGCCCGACGCTGAGCGGAGAGATATCGAGAAAAGCGAGCACGTGCT
>DASYCR010000217.1:0-3923 GCA_036500095.1 Polyangiaceae bacterium | reverse complement strand
CCATGCCGACGCGCTCTGTTTTTTCGACACCAATCACGAGTGGCAGCAAAGCCATCTGCAGTACGACTTCGGCAAGAACGACGGCTTTGCGTTGACCAACGGCGGCGCGCTCGCCGGCTACGCCCTCGACCCGACGGACCCGAACGGCTCGCGCGCGATGTCGTACTACACGGCGGAGGACCTGCCGTTTTACTACGCGCTCGCCGCGAAGTTCGCGATCTCGGATCGTTACTTCGCAGGTCTACTCGGCCCGACGTTCCCGAACCGATTGTATCTGTACGCCGCGACGTCGGCCGGCATGATCATGAACGAGCTCAAACCGGGTCTGCCCACGATCTTCGCGCGGCTGTCGGACGCGAGCATCACGTTCAAGCTCTATGCCTCGGATCTGGCCGGCGCTTACATCACCTATATGCCGTCGCCGGACGCCATGGTGCCGGTGACGCAGTTCGCACAGGACGCCGCCGCCGGCACGCTGCCGCAAGTGTCCTTCGTGGACCCGCAGTTTTTGAGCGAGGCTTACTCGGAGACGAGCGAGCATCCGCCGGCCGACATCCAAGTCGGTCAACAGTTCGTGCGCGACCAGGTCGTCGCGCTCATGAAGAGCCCAAACTGGCCGGATTCGGCCATGTTCCTCACGTACGATGAGCACGGCGGGCTATTCGATCACGTGCCGCCGCCGCCCGCGTGCGTGCCGGACGACGTGCCGCCCGAGCTCGATGCCGGCGCGCCCGTGGACGGCGGCGCAGACCTCGACGCAGGCCTCGACGCCGCGGCACCAGACGCCGGGGAGGGCGGCATTGCTCCGACGCCGACCTTCGATCGCTACGGGTTCCGGGTCCCGCTCTTCGTGATCTCACCGTACGCGAAGCCGCATTTCGTCTCGCACCAAGTGCACAGCCACACGTCCATCACGCGCTTCATCGAGGCGCGCTTCGGCTTGCCCGCGCTCAGTGCGCGCGACGCCAACGCCGACGCCCTGCTCGACCTGTTCGATTTCGACGCCCCCCCCGCGCTCCTCACGCCACCCTCGTTGCCCGACGCGCCCCTCGATCCAAGCGCGCTCGCGGCGTGCCAGCTAAAATTCCCCGGCAAGACGGCGTTCGGCGGCGACTGACGTCAGCGCCTACTCAATCGATCGCGATCTGTCCGTCGTCCGTGTAGTGCGCGTTGCCGTGACGGTGCGCGCCCGTGAACGCTTCGATCTCGCGCACCCAATCTGAATTGGGGTAGCGGTTCACCATGTCTTCGGCTTCACCGCGGGCTTCCATCGGGCGGCCTTCGTTGGCGAGCGCGTGGATCAGAATCGACGCCCGCTCGGGGGCGAGCGCGCTGTCCGGATAGCGGCGATTGCCGTCGCGCGCGAGCTGCTCCGCGAGCGCCGGATTCGTGTCCTTGACGCTCCGAAGCTCGGCCATCAGGGACGCCTCGTCCGGTGGGTGCGTGGGGATCGCCGCGGATTGTGCGAGGGCAGGGGGCTCGAGTCGAGGGCTCACCGCGGGCACGAGGGTGTCCGCGACGGTCGGCGCTCGACTCGGCTCGTGCTGCGCTCCAGCTGCTAGACGCGGCCCTTGTGCAGAGTGCGGGACGAGCGCCCACAGCACGCCGCCGACGAGCGCTACTGCCAAGAGCCCTTTGACCACCAACCGGCGCACGGCTCAGCTCAGGGGCAGCTTCCCACGTCGGAGTGAGCGTTGATCAGGTTCTGCATCGGAGTTTGCATCGCGGGCCAAGCCGGTAGCCCTGCACCCGGTTGAGTGTAGGACCAGGCCCAACCGCCGTTGTAGCCGCTCGTGTACAGGTTCGTGTAGAGGTCGTTCACGTTCACGCCGTCGGTGGTCTGCGCGGCGAACTCGCCCATCACGACCTTCTTGTCGAGCTTCCAGGAAGACGCGCTGTGCGTGAAGCACGAGTACTGGGCGCCGTTCGACGTGTAGTAGTGCACCTCGTAGAAATCCAAGATACCGCCTTGCTTGCCGCCGGCCGCGCGTAGCGCCGCGTCCGAGTAGCAGTTGGCCTTGTTGCAGTAGTTGGTCATGTACTGGAAGGTGACCGCGCCGTTGGTTACGAGCACGTTTGGATCGGCCGCGTGAATAGCCGCCGCAAACCAATTGACGCTCTTTTGAATGAAGGCCTCGGTCGTGCGCGCGCCCGTGCTCCAGCCGTTTTCACCCATGCCCTCGGGCTCGTTGAAGATTTCGTACGAGTAGAGGCCGGGCGTCCCTTTGAGTGCGGTCACGAGCGGCGTCAGGTAGTTGTCGATGTACGCCTGACGATTCGTGTCGTTCTCGAGCAAGAGTTTGTTGTTGGCGAGCGCGCCGTTCGCGTTCGTTTGCAACATGTCGAACGACCAAAGGCTGATGTTGACGCCGATGCCCGCGCTGTGAGCCGCACTGAGGATCGCCTTGAGTCCGTCGATGTGCGATTGCTGCAGGGCTTTGGCCTTGCCGTTCCCGTCGTAGCCGGGCGTCACGGTGCCGTTGGTGTGGAACCACCAGCGCACGATGCGACCGCCCGCCGCGTGCGTATTGGTGAACAGGTTGGTGAAACTGACGCAGTTGGCGCCCGTGCAAGTGATCGTCGGGCTCGGGATGTCGTTCGCGAACTTGATCCAGGCCACGTTCAGGCCGCTCGCGAAGTTACACACGCCGCCACCGGTGCTGCCGCCGGTGCACGCGCTATTACTGCAGGTTTGCCCCGCAGCGCACGCCATACCGCACGCACCGCAGTTGGCCGCGTCGGTCGTCAGCGTCTTGCAGGTGCCCGAGCAGTTCGTCTGCCCGCTCGGGCACGTACACGCGCCGTTGCTACAGGTTTGCCCCGCGCCGCACGCCTTGCCGCAAGCGCCGCAATTGGCGGCGTCCGTGCTTTCCGTGACGCACTTGGCGCTGCACAGACTCTGCCCGCTCGGGCAAGCGCACGCGCTGGCGCTGCACGTTTGCCCGCTGGGGCAGCTGGTCGTGCAACTGCCGCAGTGAGTCGCGTTCGTCGTGAGATCCACGCAGGCGCCGGAGCAAGCCGTTTGGCCTGCCGTACAGGTCGTGCTGCACGCGCTGTTCGAGCACACTTGGCCCGACGCGCACGCCTTGCCGCAGCCACCGCAATTGGCTGGATCGGCCGTGGTATCCGCGCAGGCCGCGCCGCACAGCGTCTTGCCGGCGGCGCACGTGCACACGGAGGCCTGACACACGTGGTCGCTCGCGCACGCCATGCCGCAGGTGCCGCAATTCGCGTGGTCCGTGCTGGTGTTCACACACGCGCCCGAGCATTGCTGCGAGCCCGTCGGGCAGGAGTTCGTTCCGCCCGTCCCCGCCGTTTGCCCGCCGCTGCCCGACGTGGACACGCCGCCGCTCGCGGAGGCGCCGCCGGTCCCCGCCGTTTGCCCACCGCTGCCCGACATGGACACGCTGCCGCTCGCGCCGCCACTCGCAGCCGCGCCGCCACTCGCAGCCGCGCCGCCACCCGCAGCCGCGCCGCCGCCCGCGGACGCGCCGCCACTCGAGCTCCCTGAGCCGCTCTGCCCGCCGTTGACTCCACCGTTCCCGGTCCCAGAGCTGCCGAGCGAGCCGCCCGACGAATCGTCATCGGCCGGGGTTGAGAGGCTGCCACCGCTCGCGCTGCACGCGGCGAGGACGAAGCCTGCGCTCGCCAGAGCGAGGGAGCGAATCGAACGCTGTGCGACTGAAAAGAAAAGAGGGAAGGGCATAGGTGTGGATCTCGTGAGTTTGTCCTGCACCCCACAATGTCGTCCAGCGCGCCAAAGCTTCGATGCCGCGTATTCTTCGAGCCCGAGCGGAGGATTCCAGCCTGACGCTTAGTAAGCGCGGTTCACGAACCGTTCTTCCTGGTGAAAGCGCGCCGCTCCAAAGGAACGAGCCGGACGCTAATCTCGCTGCTAGTCGTTGCGTAGGTGCGTCCACCCG
>DASYCR010000216.1:0-3960 GCA_036500095.1 Polyangiaceae bacterium | reverse complement strand
CCGTGAACCAATAGATGCTCGTGCCGATCAAGAACGGCACGGTGTAACGCGCGTTCGACAAGAAGCCGATGCCCTGTACGATTTGATCGACGCGCTCGGTCACCCAGTGCGCGAACCGAGGCGAGACGAGGCCGATCACCCGCTCGAGCAAGCGTCGCGTTGCCTCCCGCTTGAGGTGGAAGGCGGCCAGCAAGGAGAAGGCGCAACCGAACAGCACGAGCGCGCCGTAGGCGGCCTTGGGTACCAGCGCGGCTGGGACCTCGAGCTTGCCGATGTGCGAGGGCAGCGGGACGAGCGGTTGCGCGAGCAGCAGCGCCGCGAAGAGCATCACGCTCAAATAGAGCCCGTCGATCACGCGCTCCGCGCCGACGGTGCCCGTCGCGGCCCAGCCCGAAATGCCGCCGGAGCGCCGGATCAACAGCGGCCTTACGGCTTCACCCATGCGCAAAGGGAGCGCAGCGGTCGCGCCAAAGCCAATCCAGGCGACACGCAGCACGGTGCCGAGCGGCACGTGGCCGACGGGTGCGAGCAAGAATCGCCAGCGCAGGGCGCGTACCAGGTGCGAGACGAGCAACACCGCGACGTACACGGTTAGCCAGCGGTAGTCGATCTTGCGCAACAGCGCCGGCTCCGGGACGACACGCAGCGCGCCGCGCTGCAAGATCCAAAAGCACGCTCCCGCGAGCAAGAGCGACGCCGCGAGCTTGAGGCTCAGCGCGGGTAGCGCGTTTTGCTTGGGGCGTGGCGCCGGTGTTGCGGGTGCGGTCATTCTGGGACAATCCCGGCGAGCAGCGACGTGGGACCTTCGCGCAGCAGAAAATCGACCTCGTCGTTCCCGTAGAGCTCCGCGATGCGGGCGATGCCGGCGGAGACTTCGACGACGTCGGCGGGGCGATGCGCGTCGCTGCAGGCCGCGTGATAGAGCCCACGTTCGAGCAGGGTCTCGGCGCAAGCTTGCGCCTTTTTGCCGTACTTTCCGACGAGCGCCGCGCTATCCAGCAGCGCTGCCGCGCCGCCGTCGATCAGGCGCTCCAGCGTTTCCGGGGAGCGCCACAAGCAGCGATAGCGCTCCGGGTGTGCGATCACGGGCAAGAGTTGTCGTCGCCGCAAATCGAACAGCCGATGATCGATCTGCGGCGGAAAGTCGATCTCGTAAAACTCGAGTAGCGCCGCTCGTCCGCCCGGGTACGGGAGCGCATCCCCGGAGAGCAGCCGGCCAAAGACGACGTCGTCGAAGTAGTGTTCACTGCTCAGGCCGAGTTCGGGTAGGTCGGGTTCTTGCTCGAGAGTGGCGGCGAAGTCAGCGAAGGATTTTTCGAGATCGGATCGCGTATTGTCGAACATTCCCGGCCGCATGTGGGGCGTGGCGATCACGCGCTCGAAACCGGCCGTGCGCAGCGCGCGCAGCATCGCGAGCGACTCGCTCCGCTCGCGTGCGCCGTCGTCGATCGCAGGGAGGTAATGGCAGTGGAGATCGATGAAGCCGTGCACGGGCGGGGGAGCTTAGCCGTGCTGGGCTGGGACGCACACGCGTTGGTCAGCGGGCCGAGCGGGCTCGACCCAGGATTCGCGAGCAGCCCTCGGCGATCTGAGCCAGACCCTCGCCCAGATTGCCCCCGCGTCCCGAGACGAATACCTCCACCCCATCGACGGACAGCCGCCGCACCCGTGCTCCGCGGCTCAAAACGTCCAAACGGCTCGGTACCGTGTCGTTGGCGGGCTCGCCGTCAAAAGGGGCGATCGCCGCCAATTCGTCGCAGAGCTCCGCGGCGCCCGAACCCGCTACCAGGATGCCGGTCTGGTCCGCCACCGCGACGGCCTCGATTTCTGCCGAGCGCCGGGCGCTTTCGAGCAGGCGCGTGAGCGCGATCAGTGCGTCGTCGCTGCGCTCGAGACGACGTTCCTCCGCGAGGCCTGCATGCTCTACGTCCAGCATAACGAGTCCCTGACAGAGCTCTCGTCACTCGGCCAAGTTTTTGGTCCCGCGCTAGCCTAGTTTTTGGGGCTGATCTTGGCGGTCAGCCGCGTCGCGCGCTTCCGGCTGATTTGAGCGGGTCTCGGCGGGCAGAGGCTCGTGCCATGCTAGAGGCGCGCTTCATGCCGGAAGACACGCTCGCTCGGTTGCTCGAAGGGCACCGCGTGTTCGTTTGCGCGGGAGCGGGGGGCGTCGGCAAGACCACGATTGCCGCCGCGATTGCCTTGGCGCTCGCCGAGCGCGGCAAGCGCGTGCTGTGCCTCACCATCGACCCCGCCAAACGTCTCGCCGATAGCCTGGGTCTCGGTTTGATGGTCTCCGAGGAGCAGCTCGTGGATCCACAGCTGTTCGCAACGGCGGGCCTCGACGTGCCCGGCTCGTTGACCGTGCTCATGCTCGACACCAAGCGCACGTTCGACGAGCTGATCGCGCGCCACGCTTCGAGCGCCGAAATGCGCGAGCGCATTTTGACCAATCGCGTATATCGCTATGTATCCACGAGCCTCGCGGGCACGCAATCGTACATGGCGATGGAAAAAGTGCTCAGCGTGCGGCGGGATGCGCGCTTCGACGCGATCGTGCTCGACACGCCGCCGACCAGCAATGCCCTCGATTTTCTCGACGCGCCTCACCGCTTGATCGAAGCGATCGACAGCCCGGCCATGCGCTGGTTGGTAGAAGGCTTCGAGAAGTCGGGGCGCTTGAGCTTGAACTTGATGGCGCGTGGCTTTGCGCTCGTGCTGCGTGGCGTCGCGCGCCTGACCGGGCGCGGCTTCCTGGAGCACGTCGCCGAATTCGTGACCGAGCTCAATCAACTATTCGGAGGGTTTCGCGAGCGTGCAGCGCAGGTCGCCGCCGCGTTCCACGCGCCGGACATCGCGTACGTGCTGGTCGCTTCTCCGGCGCCCGCGGCGATCGAAGAAGTGGCGTTCTTCGCGGCGCGTCTGCGTGAACAGGGTATGAAGGCGCACGCCGTGATCACAAATCGCGTGCATGTCAGCGTCCCCGTTGCGAACGAACGAGCGGTGCAGGACGTCGCGGGTGCGCACGGTGTCGCGCTCGGCCCGGAAACGGCGGCGCGCATCGGCCAAGCCGCCGAGCAAGAGCGAGCCCAAGCCAGCGCGGAACGGAACGAGCTCGACGAGCTTGCGCGCCTGCTCGCGCGCGACGCGATCGCGGTGCGTCCGCGCGTGCCCGTGATGGCCGGAGATGTGCACGACATCCGCGGCCTCTCCCGCGTCACGCGCGCTCTGAATGGACAGTGAGCGTGCAGCGCTCGGAGATTACTCGCGCGACGCGCCCGCTCAGCGTTGAGTCTGCTTCCGCTTTCGGTACTCGACGACCACCGGCACGCTGGTAAAGCCAAAACTCTTGCGGATCTGGCTGGCCACGAAGCGCTTGTAGCTGTCCTTGATGTACTCGGGCGCGTTGCTTTGCGCCACGAACAGCGGCGGTTCGGATTCCGCCTGTGTCACGTAGAAGATCCGCGGGGCGCGTCCGTTGCTGGTGGGCGGCGGGTGGCGTTCGAGGACCTGCTTGAAGAAGCGGTTGAGCTCGCCCGTCGGGATGCGGCGTTTGTATTGCTCCGTTGCCGAGGCTACGAGGCCGACCAGCTCCGGTACCCCGCGTCCGGTTTTCGCGCTGAGCCGAACGAGCGGCAGCCAGCCCGCGAACGCGAGCGCCTCGCGCGCCTGCTCTTCGGCCTTGGCGAGCTCGGCTTTCTTGAGCAGGTCCGTCTTGTTGAAGCCGATGATCACGGCGCGTCGCCGCTCGAGACACAACCCGAGCAGCCGCGCGTCTTGCTCGGATACGCCGGCCGCGGCGTCGCACATCAAGATCACGACTTGCGCGCGCTCGATCGAACGAATGGCCGCCAACACGCTGACCAGCTCGATGCCGCGTTCGACGCGAGGGCGGCGGCGAATACCCGCGGTGTCGACCACCAAGAAGCGGTGACCGTGGCTCTCGATGCGCGCGTCGACTGG
>DASYCR010000215.1:0-1748 GCA_036500095.1 Polyangiaceae bacterium | reverse complement strand
ATCTACCGCAGCCAGCTGGTCGAAATGGGCACGGCTGGGTCACCGCGGCACAGCGTCGCTAGCCGCTGATTCGAGCGTTTTTGGTCGAGCTCGGCGGTGCGCCGAGCCGAGCCGAGCCGCGCAACGGCCGCTCGGCTCGAGCCGGGGTCTCGAACATGACTCGATAATGGAGCAAAACTGCGGGCTCCGAGCTACACGCGCGTCAGCCAATGAGCGCGCGACTCGTCTTTGCCAGTGACGGCGCGCAGGTAAGCGCGCTGGAAAAAAGCGCCGAGCGTCTTCCTCCCGGTCACGAACGTGGTGCCGTCGAGCTCGCGTACCGGCGTCACCTCAGCGGCGGTGCCCGTGAAGAAGACCTCGTCCGCGCGCATCAAATCCTCGCGCGTGAACGCGCGGACCGTGATCGGTACCTGATGCTCGCGCGCCAAATCCAAGATGCAATCCCGAGTGATGCCCGGGACGATCGACGAAGTTTCGTCGTTGGTGAACAGCATGCCACTCTTGGCGAAGAACACGTTTTGACCCGTGGCGCTGGCCACCGTGCCGTCTTGGTTGAGCAAGATCGCGTCGTCGAAGCCATGGTCGAGGGCCTCGTGGGCGGCGAGCACGCTGTTGGCATAGTGCCCGCTCGCCTTGGCCATCGTCGGGAGCATGGTGTGGTGGAATTTCCGCCAGCTGGAGATCATCACGCGAATGCCGTTGCGGAGCGCATCCTCACCCAAGAAAGTGCCGAGCTCGCGCACGGCGATGAACGCACGCACTGGGCATTCTTTCTTCGGCCGCAGATCGATCGGGCCTTCGGCGAAATAGGCGAGCGGGCGCAGGTAGCCGTTCTGCGTTCCGTTGCGGCGAGTTACTTCAATCGCCCCGCGCGTTAGCTCATCGGCGCTGAAGGGCATCTTCATGCCGTACAAGCGCGCTGATGAGAACAGCCGCTCGATGTGATCACGAAGTCGCACCAACACGGCGCCGCCTTGAGTCGGGTAACAGCGAATGCCCTCGAATACAGCGGTGCCGTAGTGCAAGGCATTGGCGTAGTAGTGCACGCTGAGCGCGTCCGACTCGCGGATGTCGCCGTCCCACCACACGTAGCGCGCTAGCTTTTGTCCGCGGGGGCGGGACATCGTGAGCGCGTCGTCTTCGGGCACGCCGTCGAAGTTCGGCCATTCCGTGTCGAGAGTCATGGTGCAGCCTTTCGTGGGACGAAGGCCCACCAGGCCCATTGCACACAGGATGCGGGGAGCAGGTCAAGCGCAGGCGTTTAGGCTAGGATCAGGCCCGCCAATGGTTACGTTTTCGCGTCGTACGGCCCACGATTTCGAGCTCAATTCGCTGACGCGAGCGTTACGTGCACGGCGGGCCCTCGGCCTCCCAGTTTGCGACCTGACGGAGTCGAACCCGACGCACACGGGTCTGCCCTACGACGCGGCTCGCCTGCTCCGCGCTCTCTCGGACCCGCGCAGCCTACGTTACGAGCCCGAGCCGTTCGGCTTGGCGAGCGCGCGCGCCGCGGTTGCGCAGCTAGAGCCTGGGCGCGGCTTCCAAGTCCCGCTCGAGAATATCCTGCTCACGTCGAGCACGAGCGAAGCGTACGGCTTCCTGTTCAAGACCCTATGCGACCCGGGCGACGAGGTCGCCATTCCCCGCCCGAGCTACCCGCTATTCGAACATTTGGCAGGGTTGGAGAGCGTGCACACCTCCAGCTACGCCCTCGCGTACGATGGCGCGTGGCACATCGATTTCGATTC
>DASYCR010000214.1:0-3914 GCA_036500095.1 Polyangiaceae bacterium | reverse complement strand
GGCATTGGCGATGACCGAGACCGAGCTCAGCGCCATGGCCGCCGCCGCGATCATCGGGCTCAGGAGCCAGCCGGATGGGATACAGCGCGCCGGGCGCGAGCGGGATGCCGAGCGCGTTGTAAACGAATGTGAAGAACAGGTTCTGCTCGATGTTCGCGAGCGTGAGGGTTCGAACCGAGCCGCCATGTGCCTCAAATGCGCGAAGCCTCGCCGCTATCCGTCTTGGCGCGCGTGAATCCGAGGTTTCGAGGAGCGCAGCCGGCGAGCACCGCAGAGAATCCCTCCCTCTCCGCTGAGATTCGTAGACCGTTCTCGCTACTTCAAGCAGTGGCCGCTTCGGCGTTGCCCACCGGCTGCCCAAGGTTGAGCAGACCGATGGCTTCGCAGAGCGCACTCGGCGCCAGGTGCATGTGCCGCAAAGTCATGCTCAGTGTCGAGTGTCCCGGCTTAGTCCCTGAATCGCCTTCGGCGCAGCACCGCGCTTGGCGAGCGCCGCAATTGTGGGGAAACGCCGCGGAGTTCTGCGCGCGCTTTCACATTAGACCTTGGTTTGGATATCTCAGCCGAGATAGGGAATGAGGGGCTTGTCACCCGTCAATGGCGAGCTCGCACAAAATTCGGATCATCGTTGCGGTGAGCGTCTGAGCGCTTGCGTGCATCGCTGCGCGGTGACCGATCAGCCAAGCCGGGGTGCGTAGCGAGCCGACTCGTGCCTCGGCTATCCGAGGGTCTTTTTGAAGGCGGCGGGGGTCAGCTGTTCAAGCGGCAGATCGAAGACTTCGCGGTGTGTGCCGAGGCGCTCGAAAGCCCAACAGAGGTAGGCCTGTGCGGGGACGCGCAGTGCGCGACAGGTAGCGATGATGCCGAGCAGGACGCAGGCTCGGTGAGCGCCTTCGGTGCTGCCGGCGAAGAGCATGTTGAGGCGCAGTTTGGCGACGTTCTGGAATTCGCGCTCGGTCGGTGAGTTGTCGATGGGCACGAGCGGGTCATCGACGAAGCGGAAGAGCGCAGCCCGGTGATTCTTGTAGTAAGCGATCGCCGCCGCCAGCGGCTCGGACGGCAAGAGTGTGGGTTTGACGGCGTCGAGCCAGATCTCGAAGTCTCGGACGATGGGGCCGATACGCCGTTGCCGATGATCTCGGAGTGCATTGCCTTTAAGGCCCAGCTTTTGCGCCTTCTCCTCTTCGCCGTACATGGCACCGATGAACGCGCCGCCCTCGGCAGCGAGCACGGGCTGCGTGGCTTCAGCGTCGCGAAATTTGCGGCGGCCATGGGCATTGCAGCCGGCCTCGAGCACGCGACCAGAAGCGAAGACGTTGTTGAAGCGATGCTCGGCATCGGCAGTCAGGGTGCCGTGAAACGACTTCAGCTTGGCCAGAACGATGTCGCCGCTCTTGTCGGCCTCGTACTGAAAGACGGCAAGCGCGTCGTTTCGGTAGAGCTCGATGTAGCCGTGGTGCGCGTTGGGCAGTTTGGGAACAATGACCTTGAGCCCCGTGCCGTCAGTGGCCATCCAGGAGCTAGCGAGTAGCTGTTTCCAGTGCAGACCGTCGACACCTGCGAGCAAGTCGGCGGCACGCTCGACGAAGGTGACGAGCGTGCTCATTGCGAGCGGGATCCCGCGCTCGCCGAGATCACGGCGGATGCGGTCGAGCGGCGTGAGCAGCCAAAACTTCTGGTAAACGAACCAGGCGAGCCACTCGCAGGTGATCTTGGAGCGGTCGTAGGGCGCAGGTAGAGAACGGAGCGTGGTGCGCTCGCCGCACGCGCGGCAACGGCAGGTGTAGCGCCGCACTACGCGGCGGCGTTGATGCTCCTTGACGACGTGGAGCTTCTCTTCGATAAGCTCGTCGGCAACATCCAAGGCGTTGCCGCCGCACGCTGCGCATGAAGTGGGGCGCAGCTCGTGCTCTTCTGCTTCGAGGTGACCGGGGAGCGGCTTGCGCCCAGTGGGTTTGGTCTTCTTCTTCGGCGCGGCCTCGTGCGGTGGTTTCTGGGGCGCATGAGGCCGCTCCTCGAACGCAAGCTGCTGCTCGCCATCCACGACGGGCGGCGGCGCTGGTGGCGGCGGCGCAATCGGCGCACGGGCCTTGCGTTGTTTGCGCTGCGCTACAGCGAGCAGCTCGGCGACACGCTCGTTGAGGCGCGCGAGCTGCTCGATGAGCTGCGTGACTTGATCGCGAAGCGCGGAATTGTCTCGTCGCAGCGCTTCCAGCTCGTCCACAGACGAGTACAGATCACACTTGGAGATTTGTGTCGATCGTCTTGATCACTTTCTCGAGTCGGGGCCGCCGGTACCAGCCTCGTCGTGCAGCAGTGAAGTCGATGCCCGCGAGAAGCGAGGCGAAGGCCGAGCCGTCGATCGCGATCTGCGGCTTGTCGCCGTCGACCGGCGGCAGTTGAAAGCTGCCAGCTTCTAGGCGCTTTGCGAGCAGGCACCAGCCCGAGCCATCGAACCACAGGGCCTTTGCTAGCCGTCTTCGCTTATTGAGAAAGAGGTAGAGGTGCCCGTCGACTGGGTCGAGCCCGATACGGCGCACTGCCCCGGCGATGGCGTCGAACGAGCCGCGCATGTCGAACGGCGCGACCGCTACGAATACGCGCACCGTGGGAGGCAGGCTCAGCATGGCCGCATCGCCTCGAGCACCCGGCGCAGTGTCGTGACCGAGACGTCGTCGCCGAACTCGACGCGAGCACTGCCGACGACCAATGCGTAACGGCCGGGCTCCACTGCGGCCGGCGCGGCCGGCGCGGCCGGTACCAACTCGACCAGTGCGTGCGCCGTCTGGGCTGCCTTCGGCCGCCGTTCGCGCCGTTGAACCGGCCACTTCGTGCCACGCCGCGCGATATTCATTTGCCAGGCGTGCAGCGACCGTCCGTCGACGCCGTGCATCCGTGCCCACTCGCCCGCGCTCAAGCCGCTCCGCTCCGCAGCACGTAGCAACCGAACCGCTTCCCGCTCGTCCTCGATCTTCCGTCCAACTGACAATCGCAACCTCCGTGTTACGATCCAGCCTGAATCCTGCCTCTCCTCAAATCATCCCGCCGTCGCTGATGGGTCACGCTGCGCGTCCCGCTGAAGGCGCCGCTACCTCTCAGGGCTTCGCTGTCGCTGATGTGGTCGAGCCCGGCCGCATGGCTCGGTGCCTGGCTGAAGCGCGATCCCCGCTCGTCCTGTGAAAACATGAGAGCGATTGTGTCGGTCCATGGGCAGGCGCTCGAGCGCACGGCCAGCGTCAAAAGTCTAAACTGAGCAAATGACCACGAGTGACGCCCTCGAACGACGAGCTGCGAATCTACTAGACCATCGAGGGCTGCATCGGCATAAGAGGTTCGTGGCGAACGCGTGCGCGGTGCGGGTGGGGGTTGCGGCCGCGATGAGCCTGGTGAGCGCGTCGGCCACCGCAGCCGAGATCCGCTGGGCGGGTGACCCTGCGTGCCGTCGTGAACCCGAGGTCGCCGAGCAAGTCGCGTCGATGACAGGTCGTGAAGTGGCTTCGATCGGCGGCGCGGACTTCGAACTCGACGCACGGCAAGCCAGTGACGGCACGTGGCAGCTCGAGCTGAAAACGGTGCGTCGCGCCGACGGTAATCCGAGTACCCGTACACTTCATGGCAAAACCTGCGTCGAAGTGACGGATGCGGCGGCGGTCGCCATCGCGCTCGCGGTAGGCCCTAATCCCGAGCCAGCGGGCGTGCCCGCAAGCGCGCCGCCCGCACCAGAATCCGCTCCCGCGCCAGAATCCACGCCCCAGCCCACAGCGCCCAAAGCTCGCGTTCTGCCGAGCAAGTCTTCGCTCGCCTGGTTTGCCGGCTTGAGCGGCGTGCTCGATTCTTCGATAACGCCCCAGGTAGCGCTCGGTGCCGCGTTGCATGGCGGAGTGAGCTTTCGTCCGAGTCGCAGACGCGAAACG
>DASYCR010000213.1:0-7213 GCA_036500095.1 Polyangiaceae bacterium | reverse complement strand
GACGGCTACGACGCCGCGCTCGACCCCGACGAGGTGCGCAAAATCATCGGATACATGCCGGATCACGCCGGCGTCTACGAGCGCATCACCGTGCGTGAGTTCCTCGAGTTCTTCGCCGACGCGTACCGCATCCCGGAGCTTGGCGTGGTGGACGCCGTGATCGAGCTCACCGAGCTCGGCAAGCTCGAGAGCCGGCTCGTTGCCACACTGAGCAAGGGCATGAAGCAGCGCCTGCAAATCGCGCGCATTTTGCTGCACGATCCGAAGGTGCTCGTGCTCGACGAACCGGCGAGCGATCTCGATCCCCGCGCGCGCATCGAGCTGCGCGATCTCTTGCTCGAGCTGAAGGAGCTCGGCAAAACCATCTTTCTGTCCAGCCACATCCTCACCGAGCTCAGCGACGTGTGCACCTCGGTCGGCATCCTGGAGAAAGGCGGCTTGGTCGTGGCCGGGCCCATCGGGGAAATCGCCGAGCGCTTGGCGATGCGTCCGGCGCTCGCCGAGGGCGCGGGCGTCGAGCTTGCGGCGAACGGCGCGGGCGTCGAGCTTGCGGCGAACGGCGCGAGCGCGACCACGGCCGGCGGCGTGGACATTCCCCCGAGCGCCCGCAAGCGCCTCAAATTGCGCGTGCTCGGCGACTCCCAACGCGCCTTGCCGCTGATCGCGGGCGGAGGCGGCGTGCTCAGCGTCGAAGCCAGCGCGGGCGGCCAGCTCACGGTCCACTACTCGGGTGACGAACGCTTCGTAGCCGAGGTGGTGCGCCATCTAGTGGCGAACGGCGTCGGCGTGGTGGGCGTCGAGCCGGAGCGCAACGAGCTCGAGCGCATTTTCCTCGAGGTCACGCGCGGAGAGCTGCAATGAGCTGGGGGAGAGATTTCTTTCCAGAAACAGGCTCGATTCCTAGCCGTGAGCTGCTGGAAAACTGGGAGGTTCGCTTCGCCGCGGGCCGCAGCGTCGAATGTGAGGCGCTGTAGATGAGCGCGCAGACGGGCACGGCGTCGATTCCGCCGCCACCGAGGTCGGTGCGCGGCGCGGCGCGCGCGCGGGTGGCCTGGGCGCGCCAGTTCAGCGATCCGAACCCGGTCTGGATGCGCGAGCTCCGGCAATCCGCTCGGCTCACGCGCACGCCCATCATCCTGGCCGCCGTGACGGGCATGATGACGCTCTTGATCTGCTCGGTCGGCGGCGTGGCCAGCGTGTCGGCCGAACCGGCGCGGGTTGGCGTTGGCATTTTTCACACATTTTTCTCGCTCGCGTTCGTGGTGGTGACCTGGGTCGGCCCGGCCGTCGCGGCGCACACGATCGCCGGCGAGCGCAGCGGTCGAACCTGGGAGGCCTTGCAGCTCACGAGCCTCAGCCCGGCCAGCATCGCGCGCGGCAAATTCCTGGCGGCGTACACCTATATCTCGCTGTACGTGATCATGCTCGCGCCCGTGGGCGTGCTGCCGTTCTTGTTCGGCGGGATCACGGCCACGGAGGTGCTGCTCGCGTTCGTTTGGCTGTTCTTGTTCGCCGGGCTGTCGGTGGCCTTCGGCTTGGCGGTGAGCTCCAAATTCTCGAGCCCCGCGGCAGCCATCATCGTCACCCTGCTGGTCGCGCTACCGGCGTCCATGTTCGTTTTCAGCGCGGGTGGCGTCGGCCTGTCGATGGTCGCGCATCGCGCTTGGCCCGGCATTCCGGAGGGCCCGCCGGTGTGGCTGCCCGGCGCGTACCTGCGCGCCGAGTTCGGCCTGCCCTATCTGGCGTTCTTGGTGTTCTTGCCGCTGGTGTTGCTCGCGCTGCCAGCCTGGCTACTGTACGAAGTCACCGTCGCCAACATGAGCGCGCCGAGCGACGACCGCTCCACCCGGCTGCGCATTTGGTTCCTGGTCTCCGCGCCGGTGCTCGCGCTCACGGCGATCGCCGTCATCTTGGGCGGCAAGACCGACGAATGGGTGTACGCCAGCACGACGTTCATCTGGGTGTTCGGTTGCTTTGCCGTGTTCCTGTTCGCCGGCGAGCCGCTCGGGCCCTCTCAGCGCGTCCTCACGCACTGGGAGCGCTCCGGGCGCGGTGGTCTCGGTCGCTTCCTCGGGCCCGGCCTCGTGCGCGCCAGCGTGCTCTTGTTCCTGCTCACGGCGTTCGCCATGTCGCTCAGTGGCGCGGTCGGTTCGCTGGTCAATACGCATCCGAACGAGCGGGACGCCTTGGTGGCCTTTCACGGCTATGCCCTGGCCTTTTTCGCCTTCGTGGTCGGCTTCATGGTTTGGGCGCGCTCCCGCGCGCACGGCGCGGGCACGCCGCGCGTGCTGCTGGTGGTGGCGCTGTTCTTTGCCTTCGTCGGGCCGTGGATCGCGATGGCCATCGCAGGGGTGCTCAGCAGCACCCCCGACCACGCCTTGGTGCTGGCCGCTCCCTCCCCCACCTTCACCATCGCCATGATCAGCGCCATCAAGACCGACGCGCCCGAGCGCGGAGCGCTCCTGCTCGGTGGCACCGCGTGCGCGGCTGCCTGGGCGTTGATCGGCGCGGCGCTCTTGACCCTCGGTAGCGCCCGCGCCAAAAAACGCCTCGACGAGGAGGCCGCGCGTCATGCACGCATGGAGGCCGCCCTGGCGGCCGAAGACGCCGAGAGCCACTCGGGGGGCGAGCACGCGGGACCGCCCCCGCCGAGCGCCGAGCAGGTTCCGGAAACCTCGGGCTGAGCCATGACGGGCGAGACGCTGCTCGATCCGGCCTTTCGCAACGAGCTCCGCGCGCTCGCTCGCCTGCTCTCGATCGAGGCGCGCAGCGGCGCGAGCGGCGAGCGCACCTCGAATCGGCGCGGTGGCTCCGCCGAGTTTCACGAGCATCGGCCGTACGCGCCGGGCGACGATCTACGCCGCGTGGACTGGCTCGCGTTCGCGCGCACGGGCGAACCCGTAGTGAAACAATTCCGTGCAGAAGAAGACGCAATCGTACGGATATTGCTGGATGTTTCGGCCTCGCTCGACTTCGGCAATCCCCGCAAGATCGAAGTAGCGCGACGGCTCTCCGCGGCCATCGGTTACCTCGCGCTCGAGCACGGCGAACGCGTGCAGGTGCTCGTGGCGCGCGCCAAAGACGACGCGCCGGGCGCGCGCTCTCTCGAGCAGGTCAGCGGCCCGCGCCGCGGGCGCGACGCGCTGCCCGCGTTGCTCCGCGACTTGAGCGCGCCGCAACCCGGCGGCTCGCTCGATCTGGCGCGGGCCATCGACTTGACCGTGCAGCGCTCCGCGCGCCCTGGCCTGCTCGTGATCCTGAGCGACTTCTTGGACGCGGGGCAAGTCACCCTGGCGCTGTCTCGAGCACGCTCCCAGGGGCATCAGCTGAGCCTGGTACAGGTCCTTTCCCCGGAGGAACTCGAACCCCCTCTCGAGGGCGACTACTCTCTAGTGGACTCGGAGAGTCTGCAGCAGGTCGAAGTGACCGTGGACGCCGGCGCGGTCGAGGCCTACGTGCTTCGGTTAACGGGCCTGATCGAGGAACTGCGAGCGTGGGCTCGCAAGCACGGTCAGGTGTACTTGAGGGTCGTGACCAGCGAGCCGCTGCAGGGGGTGATGCGTCGGTTCGTGAGTCGAGTCATCGACTAGCCGGCATCAGGGCTTTTTGCCCGATTGCGACGGCCTCCGCCCGCTTACCCAACCCAACCCAACCCAACCCCGACCCCGCCCTCACACGGACACCAAACAGAACCCGGTGAGCTGCGAGCGCCGCTGACTCGATGAGAGCAGCGACGCTCGCGCTCACTCGGTTGCAAGCTCAGCCCTTCTTAGCGCGACGCTTCTTGCGCTTCTTGGCGGGCTTGGCCGCGGCGGGGGCCGCCTTGGCTGCCTTCTTCTTCGAGCGGCGCTTCTTCGCCTTCTTGGCGGGCGCTGCTGCGGGTTCTGCTTTCTTCGCTGCTTTCTTCTTGCGTACGGCCATTGACTCCGTCCTCTGTTTTCTGATGGCGCTCGATATGGAAGCGCCCTTCGAAACGATAGTTTGCAAGACAATCGCATGCGGCGTCAAGAAGGTGTTTGCGATTGAGACACGTTTCGATCTCGCGCGACGTCCTCGAACGCGTAGCGAGTATGCCTACGAGTCGCGCGCGCGTCGGTGCTAGCATCGCCCCATGAGCAGTCCCCGCAGCAGCGACGAAGCGTTCGTGCGCGAGGCACTTCGGGTCTATCGACGCTACGTGGTCGAGCTGGTCGAGGCGTTCGATCTGTGTCCGTGGGCGGCGCCCGCGCGCCGCGAAGGGCACGTCACAGAACGCGTCATTTTGGCCGAAATTCCGGGCGATCCGCGCAAGTCCCTGGAGCAGATTGCCGCACTCGCGAGCACACCGCAGATCGAGGTCGCGCTGTTCATCTATCCCGACTTGTCGCTCGACCGCTTGTCGTTCGAACGCTTCGTCCGCACGCTGCGTGAACGGGACGCCGAACGTCACGAGCCGGGTGAGATACCGTTCGCGCTGGCGGCCTTCCACCCCGATGCCCCGATCGAGCTCGCAGACGCCGAGCGGCTCATCCCCTACCTCCGCCGTACACCCGACCCGACCATCCAGCTCGTGCGCATGAGCGTCCTCGACCGGGTGCGCGGCAAGCACCCTGAGGGCACGGCTTTCATCGACGTCGAGGCCGTTTTTTCACCTTCCATGCTGGCCCCGAGTCGCCCCTCGCTGCGCCAGAAAATCGCCCAAGACAACCTCGAGACCCTGCTCAAAGTCGGCAGCGCGACCCTCGACGCCGTCGTAACCGACATCCGGCGGGATCGTGACGAGAGCTACGCGCGGCTGCGGAGTGACCCAGCGCCCGTTTCACGCCCGCTCTGATAGAATCCCGAAGCATGGAGCTGAAAGCCCCGAGCGGTCTCTGGCTCCTGGGCCTGCTCGCGCCGCTGCTCGTCCTCTACATATTGAAGACCCGGCGCGACCGGCTCACGGTGTCCTCGACCTGGCTGTGGGTCGCAGCGGCGCGCGATCTGCTCGCCAAGCATCCCTTCCGTCGCTTGGTCCCGCAAGCGACGCTGCTCGCCGAACTGTGCGCGCTCGTTCTGCTGGCGCTCGCGCTCAGCCGCCCAGCGACGCGCGGCGGCCGGATCGCCGGCAACCACATCGCGATCGTGGTCGACAACAGCGCCTCGATGAACGCGCTCTTGCCCGATGGCAAATCGCGCCTCGAGCACGCTCGGGCGGCCGCGCGTGAGGTCCTGCAAACGCTCGCTCCGGAGTCCGAGGCCGTCGTGATCGAGGCCGGGCGCGACGCGCGCGCGATCTCGGCCATGGACCGTGATCGACGGCGCTTGGCGGCCGCCATCGACCAAATCGAGGCGAGCGACTCCGAGGGCCGGCTGAGCCGAGCCGTCGCCGTGGCGACGAGCGCGCTGCGCCCTTTTTCGGGCTCCGTGCGCATCGTCGTGATCAGCGACGGCGCCCTCGCCGAGCCGGATTCGCTGGCGAACGCGAGCCTGCCCACGGATCTGATCCGGATTGGCGACCCGGTCGAAAATGCCGCAGTCGTGCGGCTCGACGTCGCGAACCGCACGAACCCGGAGACCCATCGCGACGAGGTGCAGGCCTTCGCACTGGTCCAGAATTTCGGGAGCAAGCCGCGCACGGTCTACGCCACCTTGAGTCAGCGCAACGTCGAGCAACCGCTCGCTTCGCGCCGCATCGATCTTGCGCCGGGTGAGCGCGTGCCGGCGGTCCTGAGCTTCGAGCCCGCGCCGGGCGACAGCGGCAGCGGCCTGATCGTCGAGATCGCACCGCACGACGCGCTGCCGAGTGACGATCGCGCGTACGGCCGTGTTCCGAACAGCGCGCGACTGCCGGTCGTGATGGCGCCGAGCAAAGCGAGCGGTTGGGTCAGCCGCGCCCTCCAAGCCGACCCGGAAGTCGAGCTCCTGGGCGTGAGCTTGGAAGGCCTGGCGAGCGCGGGCGTCCCCGAGGACGCCCTGGTCGTGATTCAGGGCGCGTGTCCGAGCGAGGTGCCGGGCGGCGATCTGCTCGTCCTCAACCCGCCGCCCGGCGCGTGCGGCACCGCGATCGTCGGCGAGCTCTTGGACGCGCCGAGCATCACGTCCTGGACCGAGGTCGACCCGCGGCTGCGTTTTCTGTCGCTCGACGGCGTGGACCTGCTGAAGGCGCGCAAAGTCGAGGCCGAGAGCCCCCAGCAAGCCCTGGTGCAGAGCGCGCACGGCACGCTGATCGCCGATATCTCCACGCTCGGTCGCACGGGGACAGTGGTCGGCTTCGACGTGGGCGACAGCAATTGGCCGCTCAAGGCGTCGTTCGTGCTGTTCATGCGCAACGTGATCGAGCTCGCGCGCAGTCATCGCAGTCGCGGGGCCGAGGTCGCCGCGCGCGCCGGAGACCCGTACACCCTGCGCGTCCCGCTCGACGTGAGCGAAGTCACGCTCGAAGATCCGGCCGGAAACAAGCGCCCCTTTTCGGCGCGCGGCGGCCTGTGCGTGATTCCGAACCTGCCGCGGGCGGGCTTCTACTTCGCTAACTACAAGGGGCAGAAGACGGGCAGCGCGCTGATCGTCGCGAACCTGACCAGCGAGCGCGAGAGCGACCTGTCTCCTCACGCGCTGCCGCCTGGTCCCAAGCTCACCGTGCGCGAGCAGCCCAAAATTGCGGATGCCGTCAGTGACTGGAGCTGGTTACTCGCCGCGCTCGCACTCGCCGCCGTGGCCGCGGACGCCTACTTTTTGACGCGCAAGGCGCGTCCGCGGGTCCTGTCCCAGAGTCCGCGCCGCCCGGATCGCCGGGCCCTTCCCGACAGCCCAGCCCGGGAGAGCCCATGAGGGGCCTCCTCTACACGCTGCGCGCCCTGTCCCTGGTGCCGCTCGCGCTCGTCGCGCTCGGCCTGTTCAGTTGGTTCTATTTTCCCTACCTGCGCTTCGAACGCCCGGTCTTGTCGGTACCCGCGGCGCTCGCGGTCTGGTTCGTGGCCGCGCGCCTGAACCGGCTTTCGACGCGCATGGCGACCGCGCGGCGCGTACTGCAAGCGACCTTGCTCGGCGGCTCGGCCCTCGCAGCCAGCTACGCCATGATCGGCGTGGAGCTCGGTCGCCCGCTCGACCGACTGGCGGTGATCGTGGCCATCGATCGCAGCCGCAGCATCGATCTGGTGCCGAACGCCGCCACGCGCATCGCCGAGGAGCTGCGCGTCGCCGAGCTCGGCATGCATGAACATGACCGCATCGGCACGATCGCGTTCGGCGCGAG
>DASYCR010000212.1:0-2285 GCA_036500095.1 Polyangiaceae bacterium | reverse complement strand
CGCACGACGCCCGATATCCCCGTGACGCCCGAGGCGACCTCGGTGCGCACCGCGCAGCTGCTCGCCGTCGGCAGCGAGCTCGTGCTCACGTATTGGGACGACGGCGGCAACGAGCCCGGCGTGTACGCGCGGTTTCTGTCCAAAGACGGGCACCTGCAAAGCCCCGCGCGTCTGATCTCCGGCGTAAAGAAGGGCGATCTCTATCCGTCGCTCGCCGCGAGCGAGGGCGGCACGTTTTGGATGGTCTGGCAGGAAGAAGTCGACAAGGGCACGAGCGATCTGATGGCGCGTCAGCTCAACGCCGAGCTCGCGCCGCTCGGCGAGGCGATTCGCCTCTCGTCCGTGCCCGCCGCCAAGGCCGCGACGAACGCCGTCAACACGCCGAGCGCGGCGGTGGCGAACGGGTTCCTCAACATCACGTTCTCGGTGAACCGCGGCTTCGAGCACTATCAGGTGTACTTGATACGGCTCGCTCTCACCGATCCGCAACTCAAGACCGGGCTCTTGCCCACCAAGAAACCCACGGGCAGGGAGCGCTACGCGGGTCAGCTCGAGGCGCTCAGCACCAAGGACGGCAAGAACACCGCGCCCGGCGTGGCTTGCACGAGCGACGGCTGCTTCGTCGCTTGGGACGATGAGAAAGCGGGCGCCAGCGTCACGTTCATCGACAAGGAGAAGGGCGTGTCGATCTGGCGGCGCGACTTCGGACCGAAGGCGCTGCGCCCAGCCGTGTTCGCGACCGGCACGAGCGCGGTCGTCGCCTGGTACGACGAATCGCGCTTGCGCTTCGCCCCGCTGACGCGCGACGGGCTCGGTCCGACCAGCCTTCTGAGCCGAGTCTCGGGCTTTCAGCCCCAACCCGACATCGCGCCCGGCGAGACCCCAGGAAAGTGGTATATTTCCTGGCGCGATTACGAGTCCGCACACCTCGAGGTGTTCGCGCTCCGCGCGGAGTGTCAGTGAAGGCCCGTCAGATCAGCGAGTCCCCCCCGAGCGCGTCCCAGGCTGTGGCGCATTTGCTGTCGATCCCGTCGCGCTCGGCAGTGCGCCGCTCGCCGATCGAAACGGCGCGCACGCACCTCGTGCCGATCGAGATCTCGGACGGCGCGGAGTTGTGGGAGGCCGTGGAAGGCTCACGCTGGCACCTCGAGCGCTGGCTGCCTTGGGTACCCTTCAACAACGCGCCCGAGGCCAGTAACCGCTACGCGGAGGCGTGCGTGTCGGATTGGGACAGCGGGCGCGCGGTGCGCTTCGCGATCCGAGACCGAAAATCACACGAGCTCCTGGGCGTGGTCGGGCTCGACGCGTGCGTGCATCTGCACCGTTCGAGTGAGCTCGGTTACTGGCTCAAGCGCGAAGCCACGGGTCGTGGCCTGATGACCGAAGCCGCGCGCGCCTGCGTCGAGTTCGCCTTCGAGCGCATGAGCATGCATCGTATTCGCTGCGCGGCCGCCACCGACAACAGCGCGAGCCTGCGTGTGATCGCGCGGCTCGACTTCCATTTCGAAGGCATTGCGCGCCAAGCCGAGCTCGTCGGCGCGCGCTGGCTCGATCACGCCGTATTTTCGCGATTGTCGAGCGACTGAGCGCGCGCTGGGGCTTTTTGGGATCTGAGTAAGTCCCAAAAAGCTACCTGCGGCTCTGAAATTTCGTATTTTTGCGACGACGCGAAACGCGCGCCGTACTAGGTGCGGGATAGCTCGCACATGAAAAAAATAGGCGGATACGGGGTCGCGCTGGCGCTTGGTTTGCTCGCTTGCGAGGGGCCGCCCAACGAACCGAGCACAGCGGCGCTGAGCCAATCGCTGATTGTGTCGCAAGAGCTCGCGCCCAGCGATGGCATGGCGTTCGACCATTTCTGCTCCGTCGCGGTTTCGGGGGACTTGGCGCTGCTCGGAGCGCAGGGTCGCGCGCCACACGGAGCTCTGTACGGCTTCGCGCGCAGCGGCGCGAGCTGGGTACAAGAAGGCTCCGCCCTGCTGCCGCCCGCCACGACCACGGGTTTTATCCTCGGCGAGGCGCTCGCCATCTCGGGCAATACCGCGGTCGCGGGCGGGGACAACCTCGCGATCGCGTACACGCATCAGAGCGGCGGCTGGGTGCAACAGGGCGAGCCGTTCGTGAATCCCGTGAGCACCGGCATCTCGCTCTTCGGCGGCGCGCTCGGTCTCGAAGGCGACACGGCGCTCGTTGCATCGCCGTATTCTGACACCCTGCGCGGCCGGGTGTACGTGTTTACGCGCAGCGGGACGAGCTGGTCGCAGCAGCCGGATTATTTGGTCGGC
>DASYCR010000211.1:0-10536 GCA_036500095.1 Polyangiaceae bacterium | reverse complement strand
CGTATTTGGCGAGCACACTGGAACCGAGCGCCACGTTCACGCTCGGACGCTTGAGCGCATTGCGATCGAAGGGCAAGCCGAGCGGACGGGCCATGGTTTTCGCCGTCGGCACGATGAGTTGCATCAAGCCGTAAGCATCCGCGGGGCTCTCGGCTTCGGGATCGAACGCGGATTCTTCGCGCATGATCGCGTAGATCAAAGCCGGATTCTGCGCGGTGCGCTTCGCCTCGCGCTCGACGATCTCGTGATACGGCGCGGGATAAGCCAGCTTCCACGCGTCGAGCCAGGCATCCGCGGGCCAGCTCGAAGGCGACGCCGAAAGTGCGCGGCGCGCCGCTGCGTGCGAGAGCTTCACCGAGCCTGCGTCCGCATAGAGCTTCGAGAGTCCCCACAAAAGCTCGGGGCGCGCGGCATCGCCGAGGCCGAGCGCGTCGAGCTCGCGCGCGCCGTCGTCCAAATCCCCGACGCCGAATAGCTCCAGTGCGCGCGTGAAGCCGAGTCCTGAAAATTCAGGCCGATTCGTGACCACGACCGGGCCCGCGGTGACCGATGCCAAGGCCGAATTCATGGCCGCTTCCGCGCGCGCGCGATCGACTTCGGCGAGCGCGCTGTACGCGCACAGCATGTAATACGAAAGCGGTAAGTCTTTGAGCAGCGCTTCGTATTCGGCGAGCGCTCGTTCGGTTTCACCGGTCGCGGCCAGCGCGCGCGCATGAAAATAGCGCTCGCGCCCAGCAAAATCCGCGGCCCGCGCGCCCGTGCTGTACTTATTGTCGAGCACGCGCTCGAGCACACGCGCGGCTCCGGCAAAGTCTTGTTTGTCGAGACGTCGCAGTGCCAAGCGGAACGTCCCTTCGACGACCATGTCCCCCTCGGGGTAGTCGTCGGGCAAGCTGCTCAAGAGCTCCGTGAAGCGCGCTTCGACTCCAAGCTCGAGATAGGAGAGCGCGCCGTACAAGCGCGCGTCGTCGGCCAGCGAATTCTTCGGGGCCTCTTGCTCGAGCGCCGCGAAGCGCTTCACCGCGAGCATGTGATCGCCGGCGCTCGCCGCCGCTTTGCCGGCCATGAATTCGGCACGCGCGCGCAAATCGGGATCCGAACACTGCTCGAGCAACGCTTCGAACGCGTCACCGGCGCGCGCGTAGTTGCGTCGCGAAGACCGCGCTTTTCCCAGGGAAAGCTGTAATTCGCAGCCAGTCGCGCTCTTCTTCTCAGCCTCGCTCAGCGCGACCAGCGCTTCGCTCGCGGCTTGCTCGGCGTCGTCGAACTCGCGCGCGTCGAGCAAGGCGTGCACGTGATCGAGTAGACCCGCCGCGTCGCGCGTGCGATGGGCGCTCCGCGCCGGTTCGGAGAGCGCCGCCAGAGAGCGCGCTTCGAGCACTTTTGCCGCGGCGAGCGTTTGGCGCGATGCGCTCACTTCGTCTTGAATGCGCCGTGCCAAGTCGAGCGCTTGCAGGATTTCGGACTCGTGCTCCGAGCTCGGTGCGCTCAAGAGCAAATTTGCGAACGCGAGCTCGCTGTCGGCTTTGTCGGCGCCCGGCGGAGTCGCGGCAAGCAAGCGCGAGTACGCTTTGATCGCCGTCGCGCGATCGCCAACTTTGCGCGCGGACTCGGCGAGCACGGGCCATTTCAGCCGGGAAACCGGCGCATCGTCGGGCACCGTCGCGAGCCGTGCGAGCGCATCCTTGGCGCGGCCGAGCGTGAGCAACATGCGCGCTTCGCCGACGCGCGCGTAGTTCGCGAGCGACGAGCCCCCTCCGCCGACGCGGCCATATGCCAGCAATGCCGCGGCGAATTGCCCGCCCTCTTCGTGCAAGCGCGCCAGCAAAAAATCATAACGAAAGCGCTGCTCGGGTGCGGGCGGCGATTTCGTGAGCCAAACGTCGAGCTCGTGTGCGGCCGCTTCTGGCGCGCCATTTTCGAGCAAAGTAGCGACGCCGGACAGCTCGGGCGTGGTCAAGAGCGGGTGAAAATCAGTCAGCGAAAACGACGCGCTCGACTTGGCAAGCGGCGCGCTCGCCGAAGCCGCGATGCGAAACGGCGGCGCTTTCGGCGCGGCTTGCTCTGGCGCTTGGCGCGCCTCGCAGTAAACGAACAGCGCGGCGCAAGGCACGAGCAGCGCGACGGGCCAGAGCCGCGATTTCAGCCGCGAAGCGGATAGCGTTTCGCGGTCCATTGTTCGAGTATCGCTTCTTCTTCAGAGCGTTCCTCGGCGGACGCTCGCTCTTTTTTCCAGGCCTCGCGATGGCCGTCGATCAAATCGGCTTCGTTGCTGGCAACGCCGAGCGCACGGCGCGCGACGGCTTCAGCCGCGACCTCGGTACGCAGCGCCTCGCGCGCTTGCATTTCTTTTTGCTGTTTCGCAGCGAGCTCGCGTTCCGCGCCCTTGCGCCAGTCACCGACTCGCGCGAGCTCGCCCGCGCGAACGCCGTTCTCGTCGAAGCGCGAAAGCTCTGCGCGCGACACGTCGTTGATGCGCTGCTCGCTGCTTCGCCGTGTGATTTCTGCGCGCGCTTCATCACCGCGAGCGAGCGCGGTGCGCGCGGCGCGTTCACTCACTTCCGCGGCTTCGCGATCGACACGCTGGCGCCTCAACCAGCGAAGCGCTTCGAACGGATAGCGATGCCGCACCGGCGCAGTGTAGCTCCATCGTGGGAGGAGGCTGACGATTGGCCGAACTGACCAAGCAACTCGATTCGGCTGCGTGTCGAAGAGCATGCGTACTCCAGGCGCCTTCTGTTCGATCACGGGACCCTCGTCTTGGCGGAAGCACCGAACGCCGATCGGGTGCCTGGGTTGTTGTGGGACCCAAGAATCGCACTATTTCGAGCGCCGGCGTGGCGCTGCGCTGAGGTGCTGGCGGCCTTGCGCCATTCGGCATCACCACTGCGTGACGAGGTCGTGCCACGCCTGCCCGGTCCTGCTCGGTGGAATCCGGTAGAGCTTCGACCATACCAGCGTGCCGCTCTGCTTTCCTGGGAACTTTCGGGCCGCCGCGGAACCATCGTGCTGCCTACGGGAAGTGGAAAAACGCAGGTTGCGGTTGCCGCGCTGGCCTTACTGGGCGCCCGCGCTCTGTGCTTGGTTCCGACGCGAGCCTTGCTCGAACAATGGACCTCCGTGATCGGAGCTGCCTACCAGGGACCGGTCGGCTGTCTGGGAGACGGTCGCCGAGATCTTTCAGCGGTGACCGTTTCGACGTTCGAGAGTGCTTACCGGCTGATGCCTCGCATTGGCGCGCAGTTTCAGCTCGAGAACGCACTGTTTGCTGATCTACGGGGTGAGCGGCGGGTTCTAGCGTTGCCGAAGAGCGTCTCGCCCGCGCAGCTCGCGACGGCAGCGAACCTCGCGATCGTCACGTCGCTCGTCCGTCGGGCGGCGCATGTTCGAATCGCGGTGTGGGGGAACTCTCGAGCGCTGGTCCGTCATGCGCGCCTCTTGGGTTTGATCTGCGGCGTCTCGCAAGACGAGACTCCGGATGGGGTGGTGCTCGACGTGTCGGGTCCCTTCGCGCTGTTTCGCCACACGGAAGTATATGGCCGTGCGCTTGCTTCACTCTTGCCTCGAATGGCCTGGTGCAATGAATTCGAGCTCACCGCGGCCTGCGCGCTGGGTCGCGGTGGCCATCTTTCGACGCTCGTCGTACGCTCTGGGGATCCGATCGGTGCGGGCCGCGAACTCGCCCGTCACGATAGCCGTCTGGAGGAGCGGTTCGACCGCGAGTTTCGGCGAGCCGCGCCCGACTGGGATGTGATTCGCGAGCCGCACCCGGTCACCTCCGGAGACTCACTCATCTTTCCTGATTTCGAGCTCGTCCATCGCCATGACAAGAGCCGACGCTGGCTGCTCGAGATCGTCGGGTTTTGGACTCCGAAATATCTGGCCGAGAAGCTCGAGCGGCTGCGCGCTGCCGGCGTCGAGCGATTGGTGCTGTGCATCGATCGGAAGCGGCTCTGCTCGGAGGATGACTTGCCGGAGGATGCCAGGATCGTCCGGTACAAGACGCGGATTGATCCACTCGCCGTGCTGGCCGTTATCAATGCTTGAGTCCGGTCCAGCGCAGGCGCGCGAAGTGAGTCTCGGCGCGCGTGAAGAGAGAGGCGTTCGCGGCCCTCGGGTGCGCTATGGGACAGCGGTACCTCCGCCCTCGATCTTTCGCGGAAATGTGCGCGGATCCAGCAAGTCGAGGCAAAGAATTTCCGGCAACGGGACATAGCGTTCGGGCGCCCCCCCTACGCCTGCGACCCGAATGGCGACGTTGCTCGGTAGATAATGCCCCACTCGCTCGCGGCGCCATAGCTTACGTGCGGGCTTGTAAGTCGAATTGACCTCGGCGCGGGCCAAGACTCCGTTCCAATACACTCGCCGACGGCGTTCGTCCGGAAGCACGGTTGATGGGAAGTGTTTCAGCACCTCGTCGTCGAGCATCGTGGCGCTGAACCCCCCTTCTGTTGCGCCGCCGCCTTGTGCTCCAGGCCGAGCACGATCACCGCGACCTTCGCCGACGTCCGCGTCCGCTGATTCAACTCGCGCAGCACCGCGTCCTTGTTGACGAGCCCGATCAACTTGCCTTCGTTCTCGGCGGCTGGTCGCACCAGCACCGTGCTCTCGCGATCGATCGAGCCGAAACGCGCGTTCTTGATCTTCAGTAGTGTGTTGGCAACTTCGCAGACGACGCGACTGCTGCGGTAGTTTGCTTCGAGCACATGGATGGGAGCGCTGAGCGCCGCTTTTTCCGTGGAATAGAAGAGACTCTTCACGGCTGACCACGAAAAAAAATTCGGGTGCACGATCTGATTGGCATCACCGCAAAGCAAGAAGGCCGAGCGTGTTTTCAACGTCGCCAGGATCAAGGCCAGCTCCGCGTTCGTCAGATCCTGGACCTCGTCGACGACGACCGCGTCGTACTGGGCTTCGGCGGTGCGCGCGTATCCGTGGGCCACGAGGTTCGTGTCATAGAGCGAGGCTTCAACGAGCCAGTCGCGATACTTCGCGAACGTGGCATGCACGGCGGCGCGCTGCTCGCTCGCGTAGATCGAGCGACGCACGCCGAGCGCCAAGTACTGCTCCAGCGAGAGTGGCCCGGCAGGATCGGCGCCGAGCACGCCCCGGAATTCCTCGAACAGCTGGTGAGCCGAGGTGAACTTCAAGCTGTGGCTATGACGGCCGACGAAGGCCTGAAACTCCTGCAGCGTCACCGGCTTACCTTTTAGGACCTGAATGCTCTCCAGCAGCGCTCGGTAACTCAAAAAACTGACGTTCTGCGCGTCGTTTTGGTAGCCGTGCGAGTGATACAGGTTCGCCGCGCTCTCCGCCAAATACTGCGACTGCGTCACATACAGCACCTCGCCCGGGATTTCTCGCAGCTTGGTCAGCGTCAGCGCGGTCTTCCCGCTGCCGGCACAACCCACCAAGATCAACGGCAATGACAAAGCGTAAAGCTCGGCTTGCCGATCGTCGAACGATAGCGGCTTGTCCAAGAAGTGGAACACGGCACGCTTGGGGTGCAGGTAGCGCACCTCGCGCGCGGCTGTCTGGATCTCTGCTCCGGCGTCACTCGCGAGTGCTTGTTCGTCTACTTGCGCCCCGCGTAAGAACCGCGAGCGGTCGTAGGCGTGTTGCTCGATCAATTCGAGGGCCAAGCAGGCTCGCCTTCCAGCGTGCACGACGAACGACACCAGGAGCCGCGCGTCGTAGTCGAGCTTGAGCCGGAAATAGCTCGAGCTAGACAGTTTCTTCAAATCCGGCGAGCGAAAGTCGTCGCGCTCGATCGCTTCGCGCGCCTTGGCAAACGACGACTGGAGCCGCTCGGGTAGCTCGAGCTTTGCATGAGTCAGGAACTGCACCGACCCGAGGTAGATCGGAGTGGCACCCGAGTCGAGAACCCATCGAAGCGGTCAGCGAGAACACGGTAAATTTTGGCAAACCAACGAAACGGCCGCAGCGCGCTCGGCCGATGGGTCACTCCGCTCGCGCTGCGGCAGGATGTCGCGGCTTGGCAGCGAGCGTCACCGAGCGCTTGCGAAGCAAATCTCGCGCGGTAGGGTGCGCCGCGTGTCATTGCCTGCCGAGCCCCGAACCGATCGTCACAAGACCTGGCGACTTTACGTTTGGGCTTCCGTGATCGCGCTCGGCGCTCTGGTGCTGGGGTTCGCGATCCTGATTCGATTGAACACCGCGCGTCCCGCCGCCAACGCTGACATGTTCGCTTATCGCCGCACCGGCTCGGACGCGGGGCTGAGCGTGCTGTGGCAGGCGCCGGCATTCGCACTCCACGATCAACACGGCAGCGCGGTGTCGCTCGGGAACCTTTTGGGGCACGTCTGGATTGCCGACTTCATTTTCACGACTTGCCAAAGCCAGTGCCCGCTGCTTTCCGCCAAGATGGTTCTGCTGCAACGGCAGCTGACCGAGCCGTCGCTGCGCTTCGTCTCGTTCTCGGTGGACCCCGCACATGACACGCCGGAAGCACTGCTTCGCTACGCCGCGTCCTGGAACGAAGCCGAATCGCGCTGGCTCTTGCTCCACACCGAGGTAGCCTCGTTGACTGCGATCTCCGAGGGCATGCGCGTGACGGTGGAGCCATCGAGCGACGCCAAGAGCCCGATCCTGCACACGAGCCTGTTCTTCTTGGTTGACTCGGCCGGAGGCGTGCGCGGCATCTACGACAGCAACGATGCCGACGCGCTGGCTCGGCTGCGCTCCGACACGACCGCGCTGCTGAAGTCGTCCTCCTCGCCACCGGTGGCAAGCTTGCCCGCCGGTGGGGAAGCGCTCTTTCGAGCCGTCGGTTGCCCCGGCTGCCACGAAAACCCGTCGCTCGCGCCTTCCCTTCGCGGCTTGTACGGCAGCTCGGTATTGCTCGCCGGCAGTCGCAATGTCACCGCCGACGACCCCTATCTGCGCGACTCGATCGCCGCGCCAGGAGCGAACGTCGTGGCCGGCTACCTCAATATCATGCCCGCCTACGCCGGTGAGCTCTCCCCGGCGCAGATCGACGCGCTCGTCGCCTACATCCGCTCGCTGCCCGCGGCGCCCGCCGCCATTCCTGTGGCGCCCAGCGGCGTGGCGCCCGCGCCCGCCCGCCTCGCGGTCGATCCTGTGTGCGGCATGTCGGTGCGCGCCGCGAGCACGTCGCCGCAGCTCAACCAGGGCGGCCACAACTACTACTTCTGCTCCGACAACTGCCGCGACAAGTTCTCGGCCGAGCCCAGCAAATATCTGAACCACCCACCCGCGCCGATGCGCTAAGTACGTTCGTTTACATCCGCCGTCGCGCCTGACGTTGCGGCGGGGTTGCCGGAAAATACTTCGTAGCGCGCCGCGCGCCGACCGTGACGATACTGCCCGCGACGATCAGCTTTCTGATCGGAAAGCTCAGTTCGGCAGTGCTGAGATTCAAGTGCTTGCCGATCAGCTCGACGCCCAAACCTGGACGGGACTTGATGAATTCGAGGACGAGCGCCGCACGCTTCGCGACGTCGTTCGCACCGCTCCGCTTCGCGGCCGGCGCAGGAGTTCTTGGGGTCGCAGGGAGGTTCGGTGGCACTCGCTTCGTTTGCTTTGAAGGCGCGGCGATCGGATTCGCGCCGATTCGCGTCGGCGCGGTGAGCTCGAGCTCGATGCCGAACACGTTCGAGAGCGCAGTGTTCGAGAGCACCTGACGAGAGTGCTTGCGGCGAGCCTTGGCTTCCGGGACGGTCGCGGCGGCCCCAGCGGCGACCAGCTCGCTCGGATCGACGCCGCGCAGGGTGAAGAGCAGCTCGGGGCGGCTGTCGAGGCGTGCGCCGATGCCATACAACACCGCCGCGAGGTGCTTGCACAGACCGGCCCAATCGGGGCACGAGCACGACATGCGGATCTCCGAGGCCGCCGGAAACAGGCCGGTTTCGACGTTCGTCACCGCCTGCATCACGCTCTCGGAGAGCCTGCCGCGGAGCAGCTCGACCAAGCTGTCGATGCCGCCCGTGCATTTTGCGACCACTTTCGCCCAGCGCTGCGGCTTGAGCTTGGCAATACCGATCTCGATACTGTAGAGCGAGCTGCCTTGCACCTTGGCTAGGATGCGCCCGGAGTCGAGCGCGAGGTGGATCACCGCGCCGCGCCGCACGTAGGTCCGCCCGCGGGGCAGACGATTTTCAAAGTCGCTCAACGACTCCAGATGACCGCACCAGGCCTTGCCCCAGAACGTAGTCGCGATCGCCCGCCCAGCGATTGCGACCGGCTCGATCGCGTGCCCCTGCTTCTTCATTTTCGCGACCGTGGCGGCCGCCTTTTTCACACGCTGTGCGACTCGGACGTAAGGCGGGAAGCCGCGGTCGGAGGCATACCTGACAGAACGACGGGCCATCTGCCGACTAGTGCCGCGCCGGCGAGCTGCCGTCAAATCCAAATCACGCGTCGTCGCTCAGCGCCGAAGTGAGATCGAGCGAGACGACGCGCATCAGCAGATCTGCTTGAGGGGCGAGGGATTCCAAAGACCCTCAAGTGCACTCCCTAACTGATTCGCTCGCGAACCGTCGCAGGCAGCGTCGAATTAGAAGAAGATTTTGTCATCGGTGACGTAATCTGATCTCGATGCTCAAGACCGCTCTTCTTCTTGGAGTTCTAGCTCTCACTGGTTGCATGGACTTGCAGCCCCTGAACGCGCCAGCGCAGAACGGCGGCATGGCCACACGTCCGAGCGCCGGCACCGGCGCAAGTCCCGCAACGGCGGAACACAAAGCGCCGCTGGTCGTGTCGGTCTCGGTCAAGAACGAGTGCCCGAACACCGTCCACGTGTTCTACGGCAAAGAGCCCAAGTTCGGCAGCGGCAGAGAAGTCGCGCTCGGTGGCAACAGCCTACAAAATCAGTCCTTCACGCCCGGCGACATGATCTGGGTCGTGGACGACCAACAGAACGGCATCGCCTCAGCCAACGTCTCCGAGGGCACCCATGATGTCGTGGTTGGCTGCGCGAATATTTCGTCGCGCTAGGCGCGGGCAATAGCCAGAGCCAATCAGCGGTCACTGGCTGTCAACGCGCCCGAGCGCAACGCGCACCGATGTTGAAGGAGCGGGTCGACGGCGACTCGGACGCGCGCGGAGATGCGAGCAGGTTGGCTGCAGCTTGGTAGAAGGAGCCGCCTCGGATTCCTCGGGTGGGGGTGCTGGTCAAATCAGCGCAGTCATCGCAATTCGCGATCGAATAGGGGCTCACATACCAATCTTGGACCCACTCCCAGACGTTGCCCGCCAGATCGGTCTGCCCGTATTTGCCGGCTCCGCCGGCTGCCAAACCCACGGGCGCGATGTTCGCTACGCCGCTGCACGTGCCCGAAGCATCTGAGCCAGAGCTGTAGTAACAGCCGTATATTGCATGGCTCGCGTCGAGCCCTGGAAACGCGCTGCCCCACGGATACACGCGCTGCTCCATGCCGCCGGATGCCGCGTAGTTCCATTCCGCTTCGGTCGGGAGGCGGCCACCGTCCCAGGTACAGAACGCCTCGACTTCATACCAATTCACACAACTGATCGGTCGGGACTCGGCGAACGCCGAACCGGGAGTGTTGGTCCACGTCTGATAGGTGGGGCTGCACGCGAGTGCCGCCGTGAGCGCGGTCGCGTCCGCGTCGAGACTTGCGTTCCACGATGTGTCCCAACCAGTGTCGCTCGGATCATTCACGTTCTTGCCGGCGCCGGCCGGGATCATGGTTTGCGAATACGCAGCTACGAAGCCCCGAAAACGGCCGACCGTGATTTCATAAGTATCGAGTCGAAAATCACTCACCTGCGCCGGGTATGCCTTGCTCGTATAGCCTGTGGACAGTCCGTCGTAGCTTCGGTAAAATGTCTCGCTCGTAACGCCCGTCACAGGGTTCGATGCGCAACAGTCCGCGTTGCGACCCTGGCCACAGGTTTTGGCGAGCCCATTGCAACTACGATTGCACGCGGAAGGAGCTCCGCTACAGGCAAATCCGAGCTCCAACGCGCAGCCCGCACTGCAACCGTCACCGACGAGCAGATTGCCGTCATCGCAGTCCTCGCCAGCCTCGACGATGCCATTGCCGCAGACCGGCGCGGATCCACCAGTCCCGGCCGCGCCCGCAGTCCCGCCGCTCGCACCACCTGCGCCCGCGTTTCCGCCACTGGCTCCACCGTTGCCGCTCGTGCCCGCGCCACCAACACTCGATCCACCCACGCCGCCACTACTCGATCCAGCGGTGCCGCTCGCGCCCGCGCCGCCACTCGATCCAGCGGCGCCGCTCGCGCCGCCACTACTCGATCCAGCGGTGCCGCTCGTGCCCGCGCCGCCAACACTCGAGCCACCCATGCCGCTCGCAGCCGAACCCGAGAAACCGCCCGCACCCCCTGTATCCGCCCCGCCATTGCCGGTCGCACCCGCTGAGCTATTCGTGCCACCGGTACTGGTTCCAGCATTGCCACCTGCGCCGCTCATGGTCCCGCCCGCATCAACTCCGCCGCTGCCTGCAGACACGGAACCCGCGCCCGCCGAAGAGCCCGCCGCACCACCGAGACCACCCGTGCCGCTCTGAG
>DASYCR010000210.1:0-5616 GCA_036500095.1 Polyangiaceae bacterium | reverse complement strand
GGCGCACGAAATCAACAACCCGCTCACGTACGTGCTGGCCAACCTCGAGTTTTTGTCCGGGCGCCTGCCCAAGCTGTCCGCGGGTCTCGGCCCGCTCGATTCCAATGATCTGATCACGGCGCTCTAAGAAGCGCACGTGGGCGCCTCACGCGTGCAACGTATCGTCAAGGATCTGAAGGACGCCGCGCATGGCGACCCGGTGCAACTCGACGAAATCGACGTCAAACAGGCCTTGGAATCCGCGCTGAAATTGACCGGTAATGAGCTGTCGCACCGCGCGAAAATCGCGCGAGACTACGAGCAGGTGCCGAACGTGAACGGCAATCCGTCGCGCCTCGGCCAGGTGCTCCTCAATCTACTGGTCAACGCCGCGCAGGCGATTCGCGAGGGCGCGGCCGACGACAACGAAGTGCGCTTGAACCTGCGAGAGGCGAGCGGTGACCGAGTAGCGATCGAGGTCGTGGACACGGGACATGGCATCGCGGAGGAGCATTTGCCGCACCTGTTCGATCCGTTCTTCACGACCAAGGACGTCGGCGAGGGCACCGGGCTCGGCCTGTTCATTTGCCACCGCATTATCAGCGACATGGGCGGCACGATCGAAGCCGAGTCGCGCCCGGGACACGGCGCCACATTCCGCGTGCTCTTGCCCGCGGCCACGCGGCCGTCGCAACGGATCGAGGTCGCTCCCGCGTTGCTCGCGCCGACGCGGCGCGGGCGCATTCTGGTCGTCGACGACGACACGCTGGTCGCCAAGGCGCTCTCGCGCTTGCTCGCGGTGCACCACGACGTGATCGCGCTGACGCGCGCCGACGAGGCGCTCACACGCCTCGAACGAGGCGAGCGCTTCGACCTGATCTTCTGCGATCTGATGATGCCCGTGACGACCGGTCAGGAGTTTCACGAGCGCCTGCGCGAGCTCGCGCCCGAGCAGGCCGAGCGCACGATTTTCATCACCGGCGGCGCCTTCACCGACACCTCCCGCAAGTTCCTGGAAACCACCGCCAACGATCGCCTGGAAAAGCCATTCGACCGCGGCAAGCTGGACGCGATCGTCGCGCGCTATTTGAACTAGAGCGTATCTAGATACGCTCCAGCCCGGAGCTCGAGACCGCGCTCGTCCGGGCCCCTCCCGCGGGCTCGGACGGCCGTTTTTGTGTTGAATCCTACCTAAGCTTCCACGGCCTTGCGCAGCCGCTCGAGCAGCGGCTCTATCTCCGCGTGACGCAACTTGAACAACGAGCGATTGGCGATCAGCACGCTCGAGATCGGACAGATGGTTTCGCGCTCGCTCAGGTGGTTGTCGCGCAAGGTGGCGCCGGATTCGACCAGGTCGACGATCGCGTCGGCGAGACCGACCAGCGGCGCGAGCTCGACCGAGCCTTGCACGTAAATAACCTCCGCTTGCACGCCCTTCGACGCGTAGTGCTCGCGCGCGATGCGCGGGTATTTGCTGGCGATGCGCGGCAGCTCCGGGATGCTCGCGTGCTCCGGCGCGGCGACGACCATCCGACACTTGCCGATGCCGAGATCGAGTGGTTGATACAAATCGTAGCGGCGTTCGAGCAAGGTGTCGCGCCCGCTCACGCCGAGGTCGGCTGCGCCGTACTCCACGTAGGTCGGCACGTCGTCCGGCTTGAGCAGCAGGAAGCGGTAGCGGCCGTCAGCGCTTTCGCGAATCAGCCGGCGATCGTCGGACAAAAGCTGGCTCACCTCCAGGCCGGCCTGCTCGAAGAGCGGCGCCAGCACTTTGATGATGCGGCCCTTGGGGATGGCGATGGTCAGCGGCTTCATGCGCTCAGTCCTCGTCCTGCAGGTTGATGCGCGCGATGTCGGCTCCGGCCGCGGCGAGCTTCTTCTCGATCGCCTCGTAGCCGCGATCGAGGTGATACACGCGGCGCACGATGGTCTCGCCTTCCGCAACCAAGCCGGCGATCACCAGCGACGCGCTCGCGCGCAGATCGGTCGCCATCACCGACGCGCCCGAGAGCTGCTCGATGCCCTGCACGATCGCCGTGCTGCCGTGTGTCTCGATGTCGGCGCCCATGCGCAACAGCTCGGGCACGTGCATGAAGCGATTTTCGAAGATGGTCTCGCTGAGCACGCTGCGCCCGCGCGCGCAGCACATCAAGGCCATGAATTGCGCCTGCATGTCGGTGGGAAAACCCGGGTGCGGCGCGGTCGTCACGTCCACCGCGCGCACGTCTCCGAGCCGGCGCACGCGCACGTCCTCGCCCTCACGTTCGATTTCGAGCCCGGCTTTGCGCAATTTCACGACCACCGGCTCGAGATCGTCGAGCGGTACATTTTCGAGCAGCACGTCGCCGCCCGCGGCGCCCACGGCCGCCAGAAACGTGCCTGCCTCGATGCGATCCGCGATGATCGCGTGGTCGAAGGGCGCGAGCTCGTCCACGCCCTGAATGTGAATGATCGAGGTGCCCGCGCCTTCCACGCGCGCGCCCATCTTGTTCAACACGCGCCCGAGCTCCTCGACCTCCGGCTCGCGCGCGCAGTTGACGAGCGTGGTGCGACCCTTGGCCAGCGCGGCCGCCATCATCAGGTTCTCCGTGCCGGTCACGGTCGGAATATCGAACACCACCTCGGCGCCCTTGAGCCGCGGCGCTTCCGCCAAGATGTAGCCGTGCTCGACCGCGATCTTGGCGCCGAGCGCTTCGAGCCCCATCAAATGCTGATCGACTGGGCGCGCCCCGATCTGACACCCTCCGGGCAAGCTCACCTTGGCGCGCCCGAAGCGAGCCACCAGCGGACCTAGCACCAGCACGCTCGCGCGCATCTGGCGCACGAGATCATAGGGAGCCTCGGCCGGTACGTCGCGACGCCCCGCGTGCACCTTGACCTCCGGGATCCCGACCGTGACGTCGCGCCCCAAAAAGCGCAAGAGCGCGGCGGTCGTATCGATGTCGCGCAAACCCGGCACGTTGCGCAGCAAGCTCTCGCCGTCCGATAGCAACGTGGCGCACAGGATTGGCAGCGCCGCGTTCTTGGCGCCCGACACCTTGATGCGCCCATGGAGCTTCTGCGTGCCGCGGATCCGAATGGCGTCCATCCGCCCGGAGTTAGGCCGATTTACGCTACCAGCGCAAGGATTTCGCACTACGCTGCGCACGCATGAGGTTCGGCTCGGCTTTAGTGCTGGCTTCGCTGCTCGTGACCACGAGCGCGCACGCCGACCCGGTGCCGTCCCTCGATCTGCGCGGCTTTCATCCACCCAGCGATCCGAGCGGCAATCTCTATCTCGAACCCACGGTGACGCCCGGGCCGCTCGCCTGGAACGCAGGCGCTTGGGCCTCGTACGCCAACCGCGTGGTGACGCTGCGGGACGGCGCCGGACACGTCGTGGCGTCGCCGGTCGAACACCAGTTCTCGCTCGACTACCTGTTCGGCATCGGGCTCGGGCCACGCCTGGCGCTCGGCCTGGAGCTACCGACTATTGTCTATCAGAGCGGCAGCGGCGAGCAGCTCGTCGGCGGGGATCTCGCGCACACGGCGATCGGCGATCTGGGCCTGAGCGCGAAGACTACGCTTATCCCGGGTGGGCCGCTCGGTGGCTTCAGCTTGGCCGCGCTCTCCCGCGTCACGGCGCCGACCGGCGCGAAGAGCTCGTACATCGCCGAGGGTAGCGCGACGGGCGAGCTCCGGTTGTTAGCCGAGCTGAAGCTGATCGTAGCCGCGCTGCGCGTCACGGCCGGCGGTAGCGTGCGCAACCCGGAAACTTACCTGGGCGAGCGGTTCGGTAGCGAACTGCCCTGGGGCGCCGGGCTCGTGATCAAGCCGCAAATACTCGGCATCGACAAAGGCGGACACTGGGAGTGGGCGCTCGAATCCCACGGTGCGCTCGCGCTCGCGCCGAGCTTCGCGAGCGCCGCCCAGTCACCGGCCTTGCTGGGTGTGTCGGCGCGTTACGGAGCGCACGACCTAGCGCTCACGCTCGGTGTCGAAGCGCCGCTCGACTCCGCGGTCGGCGTACCGCGCGTGCGCGGCATTCTCGGTTTGGGCTGGGCGCCTCGTGAACACGACATGGATCACGACGGCGTGCCGGACGATCAAGACCAGTGCCCGGAGCTCGCGGAAGACCGCGACGGCTTCGAGGACAGCGACGGCTGTCCCGACTTCGACAACGACGACGACGGCGTGGGCGACGCGGACGACAAGTGCCCGCATGAAAAGGAAGACAGCGACGGTTTCCAAGACGCAGACGGCTGCCCCGACCCCGACAACGACCGCGACGGCATCCCCGACGAGAAAGATGCGTGCCCGAACGAAGCCGGCCCCGCGTCGACCGATCCCAAACAGAACGGCTGCCCATTTCGCGATCGCGACGGCGACGGCATTCCGGATCGCGCGGACAAGTGCCCGGCCGCGCCGGAAGACAAGGACGGCTTCCAAGACGCAGACGGCTGCCCGGATCCCGACAACGATCGCGACCGCGTGCTCGACGTCGACGACGCGTGTCCGATGACGCCCGGCCCCGAACGCTCGGACCCCAAGCTCAACGGTTGCCCGAGCCCGGACCAGGACGGCGACGGCTTCGACGACGCGGTCGACAAGTGTCCGACGGAGCCCGAGACGTTCAACGGCGTCGACGATGACGACGGCTGCCCCGACGCCGACGCCAAGGGAGCCAAGAAACCGCTCGCATCGCTCGAGACTCAAAACGGCCACGCCCAGCTCGTCGTCAACGGACCGCTCGCGTTCGAGGGCAAGGGCGACGCGCTCGACGTGAGCCCCAGCTCACTCAACACCCTGCGCGCGATCGCGCTGATCCTGAATCAGCACCCGACAGCGGTCGTGCTGGTCGGTGTGCGCGCGACGACCACCAAAGCCGACGCCGAGCAGCGCGCGCTCAATCAGTCGTTCGCGATCGTGGCCGCGCTCCGCTACCTGACTCACCGCGACCAAGTGGCGGAGAGCGTGCGGTTTTCCGCGGTCACGCGAGCCGCGGGTGCGCAGGCGCGCGGCATCGGCATCGAGCTGCTCGAATGAACTCGTACCCGCAAAAACATCGGGCTGCGCTGGTACTCGCGGCGGTGCTCAGCGCGCAGTCGAGCGCGTTCGCGCAAGCATCTGTCTCGCGGCGCGCCCAATTCGTACCTCAAGCGCCCAACGTGCCGAGCGCACCGCGTGCGCCGATCGATTCGCTCAAGGGTCACCTGGCGGTCGACGTCGCCCTGCGCTTGCTCGGCAGCAGTGACGGCGCGGATCGCCGGCGCGCGTTCGAACTGCTCGGGGCTCTCGGCTCGGCGCAGGCGCTCGATTTGCTCGTCAAGGTCTTCGACAACGGGGGAGCCGCGCGCTCGGTGCGCGATCGCTTGGTCGCGATTCGCGCGCTCGCGCGCCACGCCCAGGTGCCCGCGGTGCGCGAGCTGCTCGTGCGTGTGATGGACGGCGTGGGGAGCAGCCCCGAGCACGGCGATCCGCTCGATCCGATGATCGAGCAAGCCGCGGGGCTCGCGCTGGCCGCGTCCGGCACGCGCGAGGCGCTCGACGCGCTCGGCAAAAAGCTGCGCCAGCCGAGCCACGTCGCCGAGGTCGCGCGCGACGCGCTGCTCGCGCACCCACCGCCGAGTTTGGCGCCGATCCTGAATGCGCACGGCA
>DASYCR010000209.1:0-1899 GCA_036500095.1 Polyangiaceae bacterium | reverse complement strand
TGCCGCCGCCATTGATCGCCGCGACGATGCCCGTGATACCTACGCCCAGCACCGCCGGCACGCCGATCGCGATCCAGAAAATCACGCGACCGACGTTGCTCGCGGCCTTGCCCACGGTGTTCATGACCGCGGCGCGGGATTCGGCTTCGGCTTCGCGCGCCCGGGCGTTGGCTTCGGCCTCGCGCGCCGCGTCCTCGCGCATGCGCTCGACGTAGGCCATGCGCTGCTGGGCGTCTGGCAGGAGCTGCTCGCGCGCGCAATACTGACAGCGCACGACGGTTATCGTGTAGTCGTTGGGGACCACCAGGGGCGCACCACAGCCCGCACAAGAAAACCCAGACATTCGAACGCTCATCGTACATGACCACCCGCGATCTGACGACCCCCGACGGCAATCTGGAAGTCGAGCTCAAGTTTCGTCTGGCTGATGCTGCTGCGCAAAGCGCGCTCATCCGCGCACTAGGCGGAACGGGCGGCCCGAGCGTCGAGCAACGCAATCATTTCTTCGATACGGCGGAGCGCGATCTCGGTCGCGCAAAATACACGCTCCGCCTGCGCGAAGAGCGCGGCCGCGGCTATCTCTTGACCGCCAAGGGCCCCGAGCGGCGCTCGTTCGACGGCATGCTGACCGAGAAGCTCGAGCGCGAAGGACCGCTCGACGCGCGCACGGCGCAGTCACTGCTCGACGGCTACGCGGCGCCGCTCGCAGTGCTGAGCGAACTACTCGGCGCGAACGCCGACGTGTGCGTGGCGCTGCGCGAGGCGGCGGGCGAGCGGGTCGTGAGCGAAGTAGGGAGTTTTGCCAACACGCGCACGCCGCTCGCGGTGGAGGTCGACGTGCGCGGTGTCCATTGGCCGGCCGTGTTCGAGTTCGACCGCACCGTATTTCCGGACGGTCGCGTCGACTTCGAGGTCGAAGTCGAGCTGCGCGGCCTGCGCACGGACGAGCAGCGCGATCAACTCGCCGAAGCGGTCCGCAACCTGGTACGCCAAGCGGGAATCGAGCTCGAACCCGCGCCGAGCAAGGCGCAGCGTTTGTTCGAGATCTTGGCGAAGCGTTGAGCTATCTTGTCCGACACTAGTTACTAGTGACGGGCACGATCACGCGGCGCGGCCGGGCTGCACGACTGGCAAGCGGTTGCGCGCTGCAACGACCGCACCCCCGCTGCCCGCAAGCTCCTCTCGAACCAGCTCCGCGAGCACCGGCTGGCAGCCGCCGCAGCAGGTGCCCGCGCCGCAGCACGCGCCGAGCGCCTCGAGACTCACGAACCCCTCGCGGATGCGCTGTTTGAGCATGCGGTCAGAAATGGCGTGGCAATGGCAAACGATCACGTCTCTAAACCTCGTTCGACGGAGCTTGCTGTAAATGAAATTGACTTTCAATATCAATTGCAAGAACCTAGTAATATCAGCTGGTTACGGGCTAGCTCCAGGCGACTAACGGAGGGAGCGCGGGACATCTCCCGCGGTGCTGCGCCGAGAAACCGAGTAGCCTGCGCCGCATGCACAGCGACCCCGAGATCCTCACGCTGTTGAACGAGGTGCTGACCGCCGAGCTCACGGCCATCAACCAGTACTTCATTCACTATCGCATGCTCGAAAACTTCGGCTTCAAGCGCTTGGCCAAAAAGAAGCGCGAGGAATCGATGGAGGAGATGCAGCACGCCGACAAGATCATCGAGCGGATCCTGTACCTAGACGGCGTCCCCAACATGCAGCGGCTCTCACCGGTGCGGGTCGGTGAAGAGCCGATCGAGATGCATCGCTTGGATCTCTTGCTCGAGCGAGAAGCCGTGGAACGCTTGAACCGCGGGATTGCGCTCAGCGTGGGCAAGGGCGACAACGGCACGCGCGCGTTGCTCGAAAAGCTGCTCGTGTCAGAAGAAGACGCCGTCGACT
>DASYCR010000208.1:0-2630 GCA_036500095.1 Polyangiaceae bacterium | reverse complement strand
GACTCGGACGAGCTGCGCGACCACATCGCGAGCACCGAGTCCCCACGTTTCCTGGGTCTTTTCGAGGGCGTCATCTACGACTACGAGATCTTCGACCGTTACGTGCTCGAGCGCGACTTGCAGCGCGTCGAGCGCTACTATCGTACGCGCGGCTACTACAAGGCGCGCGTACGCGCCGGACGCGTGTACTTCAAGGGACGCGGCGCGCGCGTCGAGATCCTCGTGGAAGAGGGGCCGCTGACGCGGGTGGCCCGGCTCGACATCCACGGGCTCGAGACGCTGCCTCCGGAGATCGCCCTGCGCGTCAAGAGGCGGGTGCTGCGCGCGTTGCCGCTAGGCGGCGGCTTCGAAGAGACGCACTACGACGAGGCCAGCGGCGAGCTCAAGAAGGCGCTGAACGACCACGGCTACGCGTACGCGGAGGTCACTCGCGCCGCCGACGTCGACATGCCACGCGATCTGGCCAGCGTCGGTTTCTGGATCAAGCCGGGCATCCTCGCTCGTTACGGCAGTGTGCGCTTCGTCGGGCTCGGCGTGATCCCGGAGGAGCCCGTGCGCCGAGCGCTCGCTCTCGAGCCAGGCGCCACGTACTCGCTGAAGGAGCTGGAATCGGCGCAGCAAGCCCTGCTCGATCTGGGCGTATTCAGCTCCGTCAAGATCGAGCCGGATCTACCGGAGAACGCGAGCCCCGACCAGCAGCGACCGGACATCCCGCTGCGCGTCGTGGTCGAGCCGAGCAAGCTGCGCAGCGTGCAGTTCGGCGTGGGCGCCGAGCTCGACACGTTGCGCACCGATCTACACCTGACGACCGGCTGGGAGGACCGCAATTTCTTGGGTGGCCTGCGCCGCTTCACCGTGCAGTTCGTGCCGGGCGTCGTGCTCTATCCGACGCGCCTGCCCAATTTGCCGGCGCCACAGCACGTCTTACCGGAAGGCCGGCTGCGCACCGAGTTTCGACAGCCCGGCGTGTTCGAAGCGCGCACGAACGGCTTCATCAAGACGCAGCTGACGGCGTCTCCCGTACTCTTGACGCCCGAATACCAGGCAGGCTCTCCGGTGCTCGGCTATGGCGACGCGCGCGCGGGCGTCGGTCTCGATCGCACGTATTGGAAGTTCTTCGGCGCGCTGTCGCAGAACGTCCAATTCAGCGTGCCCTTCATGTACCTCGGCCCGAAGGATCCGGATCTGAATCCGATCGTCGTCTCCTATCCGGAGCTCAACCTGACGCTCGATCTGCGCAACGATCGCGTTCACCCGCACCACGGCGTGTACGTCGCGTCGGATCTGCAGGTCGCGGGCGTCGGCGGGGACGCGCGAGACGTCAAGATCCAGCCCGAGTTGCGCGGGTACGTGCCGATCGCCAAACGCGTGACCTTCGCGACGCGCGCGGCAATCGGCCTGCTCTTCCCGCAAAATTACGGAAGTACGGTGGAGTCCGACGCGCTGACCGGTACGCCGGGCAATGCGTCGCGCGCGGCGTGGGTGCGCGATCTGCAATTGATGTTCCTGCGCGGTTTCTTTTCGGGCGGACCAGGTTCCAATCGCGGCTACGCCCTGCGCGAAATCGGGCCGCACGGCGTGATCCCCTTCTACAACGGCGCGCAGGGCGCCGGCGGTGCCACCAATTGTGATCCGACGAGTCCCGCCTATTCGGAGACGCTCTGTGATCTGCCGCTCGGGGGGTTCACGCTCTGGGAAGCCTCCGCCGAGCTGCGCTACCCGATCACGGGGGCGTTTGCCGGTACGTTGTTTTCGGACGCGAGCGACGTGTCGGATCGGCGCGTGGATTTTCGCTTCGACCGCCCGCACCTGAGCGCCGGGCTCGGTTTTCGCTACGACACGCCGGTCGGTCCGCTGCGACTCGACGTCGGCTACCGAATTCCTGGCGCGCAAGCGCCCAAAGCCGCCGACGAGGGCACGCCGCAGACGCTGTTTGGTGCGCCGGTTGCAGTCTCTCTCGGTATCGGAGAAGCGTTCTGATGCCGGCCCCCGCCGCACTGAAATCCCCCAACAATAAAGGCTTATCGCGCCTCGCCCGCGGCTTCTACAAGCTGTTCAAGCTCACGCTTGCCACAGCGCTGATCGCGGCGGGACTTTTAGCCTCGCTCCTCTTGGCACTCAATGTTCCGCGGGTACGAAGTTGGGCGCTGCGTGAGGCGAACTCCGCTCTGGCCGGACAGTTTCGCGGCCAGCTCGAGATCGAGCGTGCCGCTTACGTCGGGCTCGACGGCGCGTGTGGCGTCGACGCGCACGTGACCGACGCCGCCGGTCGCCGCGTGCTCGTGATTCGGGGCCTGCGCGTGTCGCTCGACGTGCCGCGGCTGCTTTGGCAGCTGGTTGCCGGGAAGAATCTGCTCGAAATCAGGCTATCTCACGTAGCCTTCGACGACGCGCTGGTCGACCTGCTCGACGACGGCAACGGCAGCCCGACGCTCGCGAGCGCTTTCTTGCCGCGAACATCGCTGCCGAGCGCGCCAAGCTCCGGCCGCGTCACACACGTGATCGCAGACGACATTCACGCGCGCCATATTTGGGTGCGCGGCGGCCTCAGCGCGCTGCCGGTGATCGACGCCGACCTGGCGCAGTTGCGCGCAGGCTTTCAGCTGGATTCACGGCGTGCGAGCGTGGAC
>DASYCR010000207.1:0-6302 GCA_036500095.1 Polyangiaceae bacterium | reverse complement strand
CCGGCGCTTCGTCGAGCGCGCCGCTAAGCACGTACCGGACGCTCCCGAGGGTGCGCGCGGTCGCGACTGGCTCGCCGCCAAACTGGTCGGTCGTTGGCCGAACGGCACCGCGCTTTCGGTGTATCCCGATCTGCCCGGTCCGATCGCGCAAGAGGACGAAGACGATTTTCTATACGGCACCGCGCAAGACTCGTTCGGCACGCGCTGCCCGATCGGCTCGCACATCCGCCGCACGAACCCGCGCGACACCGCGCTGCCCGTGCCGCACGATCCCGAGCTCAGCGGCGATCCGGCGGACGCAGACACCCGCAACGACCGCCTCCAGCTCGCCAATCGCCATCGCGTCTTGCGGCGCGGCCGCGCCTACGGGCCCATCGTCAGCCACGATTGCGATCCGGAAGTTTTGCGCACGACCGAGATCGCGCAAGAGCGCGGTCTCTATTTTTTGTGCTTCAGCGCGAACATCGAGCGACAGTTCGAGTTCGTGCAATCGAACTGGGCGCTCAATCCGGCTTTCGCCGGCCTGAGCGCAGACCCCGATCCGCTGCTCGCCGCGAGCCGCGCGTTCCCCTACACCGCCAGCGACTTTACGATTCAAGGCTGCCCCACGCGCCGCATCCACGGCTTGCCGCGCGTAGTCGAGACCCGCGGCGGCGCCTATTTCTTCATGCCCAGTCGGCGCGCGCTCGAGTACTTGGCGTCGCTCTAGACTTGCACACTGCGCGTCGCCCGCGTTCCATTTGTTGGGCTGCCTCGGGTTTGCTCGCGTGCACAGGGGTGCGCGGCGTCGCTTTGGATCCAATCGGGGCTGCCTCGCGGTTGCTCGCGTGCACAGGGTACTGTGGCGGCAGTGGGTTTGGCGCGGGCGCAGCGCGAGCGCAGTCGACAAACGCTCGTGCAACCCCCTGACGTCAGCCAATTCGGAACTCGCCGACGAGGCGTCAAGACCTCGCAGAACCGGCAGCGCGGGCGCGGCACTCAATGCCCGTTCCCGTCCACCGTGGCGTATCCGTGTCCGTGTCTAAGCGGCGTCTCCGTGCCCGTGGCGTGTCCGTGTGCGTGGCGTGTCCGCGCGCCGTGCCTAAGCGGCGTCTCCGTATGCGTGGGCGTGTCCGGCGCGTCGTGCCTAAGTGGCGTGTCCGCGCGTGCCTAAAATGCCGAGGAGTCCGGCGCGTCGCCAACCGATCCGCGCGAGCCACGTCTTGGGCGCGACCACAGGCGCAGCGCGCGCTGTCTTCGGTGGGGAAAGGCCGCGTGGCGCGAGCGGTAACGTCGGTGTGCGCAGTGCGTCACGTGGAGCTAGGCCGCGGAGCTCGCGAAACCCGTCGAAGTACGGCGCAGACGAATACGGGTCGATGCGCGCTGCGCCGCGGGCGCGATGCTTTCTGAAGTTATTGAGTACGTACGCGAGCGCGTTGCGCACGCTGCGCGGCGAAGTGAGCGCGCGTGCGAAAAACCGATCCGCCCACACTTTGCCGCTGCGGTTCACGAGCAGATTCAGCCGGCGCGCGATGCGAATCGCCAAACCCTGCATGCCTCGAGAGAGAGCGCGCTTACTGCTCGCTTCCACGATCAAGTGCAGGTGATCATGCTGCACCGAGAAGTGGACGACGCGGAAACCGAGACGCGTTCGCGTTGCTCGCGCGAGCGCCTGTTCAACCGTTGGGAACGTGAATTGGCTGCGCAGCGGCCGAAATTTCGAGCGCAACACGACGTGCACGGGATGCGCGTGAGCGTGCTTCGGACGCGCCGTGTGGCGCACCCGGGCGCGTCCCGGTGCGGGTTTGCGGCCAGCGCCTGCGCGCCGGCCGCCCCACGTAGGCGCTGGAGGTGGCGGCGTTGGAAGCGCCAAAGTGAGCTGCTTGGGGCGTGCTTTGCCACCGCGAGCGGACACAGAGCTCCGCTTAGACACGGGAGTGCGCCCTTGATTCCGATGCCGCTCCGAAGAACGGAACCGATGGACGCGACTCGAGCACCATGGCGATTTTCTAGCATTTGAATCAATGTAAATGGGGCGACGGCGCGGTTTTTGGTGTGGCGCGTTTTGGCGCGGGCGCAGACGCGCGGTGCGGGCGCGACCGAGTGCATTCCTTGCTGGTTGCGCTGAGGACATGCCTCGCCGCGGCCGGGTCTCACGGCGCAATTTCTCGACGCGCCGAAACGCGAGCGCGACGAGGTTCGTGTAAATCGCGACCGTTAGCCGTCGATCGAGCTGTCCGAAGACGGCGCCTACCCGTCGCTCGAGCCATCCGAAGACATCTCTTGCAGCTGGGAGATGCGCTGGCCGAGCGCGGACGCCCTTCCAATCCGCAGCCGAAACCAAGCGAAGCGTCGGCTAGCCGAGCAGCGTTTCCCAATCCAGATCCGCGCACAGCACGCGGACGCCGCGGGTTTCGGGGATGGCGATCGAGAAGGTGATGCAGGAGCGGCCGTCCGCGATGGAGAGGTAGGGGCGGGAGACTTGTACGCTGCCGGGCTGCGCGATGGCACGACGGAAGTAGGGGCGGCGCAGCCAATTGGCGCCGTCGGCGTCGGAGCACGGTTGATAGCGAGCGTCTGGGCGTTGTCGCGCGACGCGCGCGGAGAGGTTGCTGCCGACCTGGACCCCGGAGGCGGACACCAGGTAACAGCGCTGCACGGCCTCGAGCTCGTTGAACTCGGCGAGCGCGCTGTCTGCTTCCGCCCCTTGCTGAAAGCGCTCGGCGCACGCCTCGAATTTTTTGCGGTACCTGCTCAATACGTCGCGCTCCTCGGCTGCCTGCGCGAGCACGCGCTCTTCGAACGAACTCAGCAGATCACTCAGGATGCCTTGTGGGTCGTCCCGCGCGCCGAGGCGGATGCGCGGCTCGCCGAAGTAGTAGCCTTGTACGAAATCCGCGTCACTTTCCAAGGCGATCAGCGCATGTTCGGAGGTCTCCAGGCCTTCCATCACCACCAAGCAGCCGGCTTCGTGGAGCAGTGACACGAGGCCCGGCAAAATGCGGCGCACGCGGCGAGTGCGCGTGGCCTCCACCACCATCGAGCGATCGAGCTTCACGATGTCCGGCTGGATCCGCCAGATGCGCTCGAAGTTCGATTCCCCCGCGCCAAAATCGTCGATCGCGACCAGACAACCGAGCTCGCGGAAGAAGTGCACGCTGCGCGCGAGGTTCGGCTCGTCGTACACGCTGGTCTCGAGGATCTCCACCACGACGCGATGTGGGGGAATGCCGTGCCGCTCCAAGATGCGCGGCAGGAGCATGCGCGTCGAATGGCCCTCCAAGACCAAACGCGGGCTGACGTTGAGCAGGATCCAACCTTGATCGAGTCCGCTGAGCGCGAAGTTTTGGACGTGCAGCGCGCGGCAGATCTGATCGAGCAGCATCGCGTCTTCGCCGGCCTTCATGAACACGCGGTTCGGCGCGACGAGTCGGTCGTGCTGATCGTACGCGCGCAAGAGCGCTTCGTGGCCGACCGGCTTGTGATGCACGAGGCTCAGTACGGGCTGAATCGCCGTGCGCAGCGTGTATTCGCCGAAGGTCGCTTGGGCCGAGCCGTCTTGAATCTCGATGGTATCGAAGATTTCCTGCAGCCGCTCGAGCTCGCCCGACTCCGGCGACGTGCTCGGCGGGCGCGTCGAAGGCCGGCGCGCGGGCGGTGGCCAAGACGACGGTTGCGGCGGGGGATGGGTCGTTGCGCTCAAAGGAGGATCCTGCTGCGCCGTTCACACGCGATGGTGGCCGGGAGCAAGTCCGGTGCGACCGCGCGTTCGATGGTCTTCACGCAACATGACAGGTTATCATTCCGCAGTCCCCGTGTCCGCTCCGTTTCACGAGTTCTCGCGCATTCGAGGCAATCGGCGCGCTCGCAACGAGCTCGTCGCACTCGGTGTGCTCGCGTGCCTCGGCGCATTCGTCTTACTCTTGCTGGTCGCAATGCTGATCTACCCTGGCGGTAATTGGCTGGATCCGAACGCGGACGGGCACCGCTTTTTCTTGAACTTCTTTTGCGATTTGACTCAACCGTTCGCCATTTCCGGTCGACCCAATCCGCTCGGCTCGCTGTTGGCGAAAGTAGCCATGCTCTGGTTTGCGCTCGCACTCGGCGGTTTTTTTTGGATCGCCCCGTCGCATTTCGAAAAAGGTGCGCGGATCGGCGTATGGGTGCGCACGCTCGGCCTGAGTGCGACGCTCACCTACGCAGTCGTGCCGCTCGTGCCCTCGGAGCGTTTCGGCCCGATTCATACCGAGGCCATCCTGATGGCCGCGCCGCCCGGGCTGCTCGCCGTGCTCTTGATCGTGCTCGGGCTGACGCGGGCGGATCCGGCAAAGAAGCTGCTCGCATGGCTGGGTGTGCTTTCGCTCGCGCTCGGCGCGGTGGACAGCGCGGTGTTCGTCAGCCATCTCGGCGTCCGCGGGCCCCCGCCACGGCTGCTCCCTGTCTTGCAGAAGCTCGCGGCCATCTCGCTGTCCACCTGGATGGCCGCGCTCGCCTATCGTACTTGGGCTGTGCGCTCCGCGCGCGTGCAGGCAAAGCCATGAGCGACTCGGTTCGCCTCGATCGCTACCTGTGCGCGACGCGCTTGTTCAAGTCGCGCACGCTCGCGCAGGAGGCCTGCGACGCGGGCCACGTGCAAGTGAACGACGCGCCGGCGCGCTCGAGCACGGTATTGCGCGTCGGGGACGAGGTCCGCGCGCGCTCCCCGCGCGGCCTCATCATCTGGCGCGTGCTCAAGCTCGCGGACAAACGCCTCGGTCCGCCCGCAGCGCGCGAGCTGTACGAAGATCACTCGCCCCCGCCGGCGCCGCGCGAGCCGCGCGTCGCGCCGCGCGAGCGTGGTGCCGGGCGCCCGACCAAAGCCGACCGCCGCGCCATGGATCGATTTCGCAGCCGCTCGTAGTGCGTGAACGAGCAGGCTATCTGCTATTGGCCTTCCTCCGCCGGGGCTTCTTCTGGAGTTGGCGGCGCCGGTGCGGCTGGAGGTGCTGGCGCTGACGTTCCGGCCGGCAATGGTATCGGTGGAGGCAGCGGGGGGGCAGGTGGCGGAGGTGGCGGGGCTGCATGCTCGATCGGCGGCGAGAAACCGCGCCGCAAGATCCCGCCCGGCGCGGGCGACGCAGCAACCGCGGCCGCGGCGGCAGCCGAAGCCGCGGCTGTCGTTTGGTCGAGAGTCTTCGAGTGATTGGACGAAAATAGGGAAGAGCCAAAGCTCGGGCTTTGCGAGCCGCGCAGTGCAGACGCGCTGTCCGAGCCAGAGCGGGACTCCTCACCGCTCGGCACGAGTAACAGCGCGAGCCCCACGTACAAGAGCGAGCCAGACGCGAGCAGGACGCAAGGCATCCATCGCCATGCAAAAAACTCGGAGATGAATTTCGGTGTCGCCATGAAATCCGCCGAGCCCCGACCCGGGAACGATACACGCCGCGGGCGGGCGCGTCACGGGTCCGGCTGCCCGAACGGACGTGAGGCTTTCCGCCCCGCGGCGTTCATCGTCACAGTCGCCGGTTTCCGGGGGAATTACGGCCGTGAGGCGTCTGGTCCCGTTCATCAAAAAAAATGTCCGCGGCGTCCGCGCTCGAACGTCGTAGTCCCGAAAGCGCCAGGGAACGGCTTCCTGGTCGCAATCTTCAAAAACAGTGGAGGCGTGACATGGCAAATTTTCTCTATCTATTCCGTGGCGGCAATATGGCGGGCATGTCGCCGCAAGAGCAGGAAGCGAACATGAAAAAGTGGGGCGCGTGGATGGGTCAGCTGTCGAGCGCCGGCCAGTTCAAGAGCGGCGATCCGCTCGGCCAAGCGGGCAAGGTCGTGACCGGAACCAAGAAGGCGATCACCGACGGCCCATTCGGCGAGACGAAGGACGTGGTCGGTGGCTACCTGATCGTTACGGCACCGAACCTGGACGCGGCCGTCGAGGCGGCCCGCGGTTGTCCGATTTTCGAACGCGACGGCAGCGTCGAGGTTCGCGAAGTGCAAGAAATGCGGATGTGAGCGAGTCGCACGTCGATCCATTCGCGGCGGTCGACGGTCTTTTCCGCCGAGAGGCGGGAACGATCGCGGCCGCCGTCGTGCGCCTGGTCGGGTTTCACAACCTCGACTTGGCCGAGGACATCGTGCAGGACGTCTTGGTGCAGGCGCTCGAGGTCTGGAAATTCCGGGGCCTGCCCGAAAACCCGGCGGCTTGGCTCACGACCGCCGCCAAGAATCGCGCGCTCGACGTGATTCGTCGCGAGCGCACCGTGCGGCGCTTCGCTCCCGACGTCGCGGATCTACTGTCTACCGAGTGGTCCACCGTGCCCACGATTCAAACTGCCTTCTTGCCC
>DASYCR010000206.1:0-5126 GCA_036500095.1 Polyangiaceae bacterium | reverse complement strand
CCCTTCGGGTGCTTCGAAGCGTCGCGTTCCGCTCCGGTACTCACCAAAGCCTTGCCAAAACGCAGAACTTGGTGGGCGGGACATGATTGGCATGCTCGGGACCGTCGGCCTGGTTCTCGCGTTCGCGCTGAGTTTCACCAGCGCGGCGCGCGCGCAACCCATGCCGCGTGATGCCGCCCCGCAGGCCACACCGGATAAGCAGTTCATGCTCGATCTGGAAGCGCTGACGCGCGCGCCGCATCGCCTGGCAGGCTCCGAGGCGGGGCGTGCTGCGTCGGACTACGTCCAGGCTCGACTGCGCGACATCGGCATTCAACAGCTGTTCGAGCTCGACGTGCAGGTTTGGCAAAGCCGAACCATCCGCTGCTCCCTGGAGCTCGACGGCGTCAGCGTTCCGCTCTTGCCCTTGCGACCGGATCTGATGGCTCTGCCGGTGACTCCGGCGGAGGGCATCCGCGCCGATACGCTGTACGTCGCCGGCGGTGAGCCTGCCGACTACGGCGCGCGTTCGCCAGCTGGAAAGATCGTGGTGCTCGACTACGACAGCGCCAGCAATTGGCAGCGCGCGTTCGCTTGGGGCGCGCGCGCCGTGATCTTTCTGGGTCGCGACGGCGAGTCTCCGCGCGCCGCCAAGCACGTCGATTTGCCCGTCAATCTCCCGCGCTTTTACGCCGAGCCGTCCGTACTCGCGATCGCCGACCTGCGCGTCGATCATACGAACACGCAGCTGCTGAGTGAAGTTCGTTGGGAGCGTGGTGTCGGGCGCAACCTGATCGCGCGCATCCCGGGTACTGCCCCGGCCTTCGCCGGCGAGCACGCCGAGCAGGAGGCGCTGGTATTGTCGGCCCATTTCGACAGCTACGGCGTGGTGCCCGAGCGGAGCGCGGGCGCGCGCGGGGCCGCCAACGTGGCCGCGTTGTTGGAAGCTGCCGCGCGGTTTCAGGAGAAACCTGCCAAGCGCGACGTGATCTTCATGTTCTTGGACGCCGACGCCTGGGCACATCAGGGGGCGCGTGAAGTGTACGACGCCTGGTTGATGCCGGACGACCAGGCGCACAAGCAGATCGACGAGCATGCGAAGGAGCTCGCTGATACGAGCGCCATCGCGGGGCTCCTCGGTCGTGAGCACCTATCCGTGCAAGGCGCGGGAGCCAGCGTCGAGACGGTGCGCGCCTTGAAACGCGACCTGAGCGACGAAGCTGATTTTGCGCACGATGACAGCCACAAGCAGCTCGAGGTGCTGCGCCTGCACTCTGCGCCCACCGCGAGCATGCGCGCGCAGATGGCAGAGCTCGCGGAACGCACGCAGAGCTGGGACGATCTGCGGCGAGCGTTGCACCAGGACACGCTGGCGGGGTTCGTCGCTGAGCACGCGGGCGCTCCGATGTTTCGCAGTATCTTCTCGGAGCTCGAGCGCCGGCTTGGGCAACGGCTCGCGGCGCGCGCTCTCGAACTCAAAGACCTGATCGCGATCGACCAGCAACGCGAGCGCCTGCGAGCCGGGCTCGGTCGCAAGGATTCCAGTGGCTCGCATCCTGACTGGGTCGCCTTGCATGTGGCCTTCGATTTCTCCGACCGCGGCGCGACCTGGGGTCCGGTCGTGGGAGATTGGGGCAATCGGCTGTTCGCTTTCCGCTCGCCCAAATCGGACGGCGACTTGCCGGGCTACTATGGGCGTATCCTCGGCGCGCTGCGCGAAGCAAGTCGAAGCGGACCGGCGCTCTCTGGCCTCGCTGCGCACACGCTCGACGACCCGTCGCTCGGGTTGTCGTTCGCACCGGAGCCTTTCGTATCGGAGGCCTCGGTCGCGGGCAGCTATGGGATCTACGAGCTGACGCTAATGACCGGCTACGACGCGCGTGAACGCGACGGCCAACCCAGTGACGACCTCGCAGCGCTCGATGCGGGGGCGCTTCGTCGACAGGCCCTGGCGGGCAGCGAGCTGTTGGCCCGCGCCGCGGACAGCGCCGAGCTCTCGCTGCCGCGCGTGTTTCACGCCTACGCGCGCAGCAAGTATCCGAGTTTTTCTCACGGTCAATCGCAGGGGGACTACGCCGGGCTCTCGGTTAGCGGCACGTTGAGCGAGGATCGACCTGCGGCGAACGCGATGGTCGCGCTATGGCCGGGCAACAAATCTTGGGCGAACAGCGCGTGGCTGACGCGTCAGAACTCGGCGCAATTGCCCGGCTACGAACCCACGGCGCTCGAGGTCGTCGATCAGCATGGGCGCTATCGTGCGATCGGGCTACGCGAGGATCTTTTCACGGAGGCGATGACGATCGCAGCGACCTTCGACGACCGAGGCGCGATCGTCGGCATCTCGGCGCAGGAACAGCAGGCTCACAAGTTCAGCGAAGCGATGCGAGTGAATATCTCCACCGGGCCGGGCTACGCTTGGACGAGCCTGCAGACGGACGAGACGGATCCCGCACTGCTCAAGGTGATGAAGGCGTCCTCGGACGCTCCTTTTCGTGACAATCGCAGCCTGTGGGGTGAGCTTGGCAGCTTCGGATTTTTGTACGTCTCGGACCAAGTGCCGGACTATCGGCTCAAGATTTTTCAGCCCAAGGGTCCGTCGCTATTGGGTCCGCCGACGGCAAGCGCACCTTATGGCACCGGCATCGAACCGCGACGCCTTGAGCCCGGACTCCGACTGAGTGAGCTCACCGCGCGCGATCTCTGGGAGCTCAATGAGCGCAGGCTCGCGCAGCTGCGCGCGCGCGGCGTGACGAGCGCCGATCTTGAGCTCCTCCACGCGCGGGCGAAACGTGCGCTCGACCGCGCGTCGCGCGAGAGCGATACCCCTCGGGCGGAGGCGGTTCGTTTGCAGAGCGCGGCGCTCTCCGGGCGGGTCTACGGTCCCCTGCGATCGTCGATGGACGATCTCGTGCACGCGGTCGTCGCGCTCCTGCTGCTGGCGATTCCGTTCGCCTTTTCGTTGGAAAGATTGCTGCTTGGCGCGAGCACTATCTACGGACGGATCGCCGGTTTTGCAGCCTGTTTTCTGACGACCTTTGGCGTGCTCTACCTGATCCATCCTGGCTTCGCCATCGCGTCCACACCGGTCATCGTGTTTCTGGCGTTTGCGATCGTGCTGCTCGCCGGACTCGTGACGTATATCGTGATGCGCAAGTTCAGCAGCGAGCTCAAGGCAATTCAAGGCCACGCCGGCCGGGCGCATACGCTCGAAGTCTCTCGCGCCGGGACGACGTTGGCCGCGATCGGGATGGGCGTTTCGACCATGCGTCGGCGCCCGATGCGGACGATGCTCACCGCCCTCACCGTGACGATGCTCACCTTCACGATCCTTTGTTTCGCGTCGTTTAGTCGCACGGTCGGAGTGCGCGCGGTTTACGAAGGTCCACTCAGCGCGCAAACACCGAGCAGCGCGTTGCTGCGAAAACTGGACTATTCGGAGCTCGTGCCCGGGGCTCTCGAAATTCTGCAGGGCTTGGAGGGCAACGGAGGGCTTTTAGCAGCCCAATATTGGCTCGTTCCGAAAGACGCGACCGCGCCGCACTTCAGCATTGCGCGAGTCGATACCGGTGAAGCCTTCACGGTCGATGCGCTGATGAGCGTGTCGCCCGAAGAGTTGAAGCGCTTCCCGGAGCTGTCCGCGGCGCTCGGCGATGGCGGGCTCGCTGCAGAGCTCGCCGCTCTGTCCCGTGGGGAAGTCTTTTTGCCGGCGACGACCGCGCAGCTGCTCAAACTCAAGCCTGGCGACGAGCTGGCACTGAACGGACACCTAACGCGCCTGGCGGGGACGCTCTCGGCGAGCAAGCTGCAGAGGCTGCGCAATCTCGACGGTCAGTCGCTGTTGCCGGTGGATTTTCAGGACGCTGCGACGCTCGCCCAGGGCAGCCAAGCGACGCCGAGCGCGCAATCAGGCGCGACGCCCACGGTAGACGAGACCGATCGCAGCTTCGTGCATCTGTCGAGCGAGCAAGTCGTGCTCGGCTCGAGCGACTTCGTACGCGGCCTCGGCGGCACCCTGCGCGCGATCAGCATTTACGGTGGCCAGGGTGTGGAGCCTGCTGCGCTCGGTCGGCGGCTCGCGGAGATCACTGGGCTGCCGGTGTGGGCCGCGGGGAGCCAAGGCGTGGAGCGGCTCATCTTCACCGTGCTCAGCGATGTATCCGGCGGCTTTGCGTTGTTCGTTCCACTCTTGCTCGGCGGCTTGATCGTCTTTGGTACGCTGCTCGGCTCGATCGCCGATCGCGAGCGCGAGATCTTCACGTTCTCGGCGCTCGGGTTGGCGCCGGCTCACGTGGGCTTGCTCTTTTTTGCAGAGGCCGCCGTGTACGCGGTGGTCGGCGGGATGGGTGGTCAGATCTTGGCCGAGCTGGTGGGCTTGCTGGCTGCGCAGCTGGCGAGAGCGGGCCGGATCGAGCCCGTGTCCATCAACTACTCGTCCACGAATTCGCTCGTCGCGATCGGGATCGTGATGAGCACGGTGCTCGTGTCCGCCGCGTATCCGGCCTTGCGCGCGTCGCGTGCGGCAAATCCTGGGCTCTCTCGTGCGTTCCGCATCCCCAAGCCGGAGGGCGATCGACTCTCGCTGATTTTCCCATTCACGGTATCGGCCTACGACATCACGGGCGTGGTGAGTTATTTGGCGGAGCACTTTCGCAACCACGACGACGCGGGTCTCGGTGATTTCGCAGCGTCGAACGTCGCGCTTCGGAAAACAGACGCCGGCAGCATCGAGCTGTGCGCGGACCTCGCGGTCGCGCCTTTCGATCTAGGGGTGACGCAGCATTTGATTCTGACGGCATTGCCGTCGTCGATTCCCGGCGTGGACGAAATCTCGCTCTCGCTCGAGCGCACGAGCGGCACGCGAGACGATTGGTATCGCCAGAACCGTGTATTTTTGCGCGGCCTGCGCGAGCAGTTCCTGCTCTGGCGCACGTTGTCAGTCGACTCCGTCGAGGCGTACCGCTTGGTCACGCTCCAAGCACTCGGGGAGGCCGGCTCTACAGCCGCGTGAATCAGATGGCAGGGTTAGCTAAGCGACTGTTCCAGCGGCGCCAGGCGGCGGATCACGAGCTCGAAGAGTTCCGCAACCTGATGCAGGCGCCTGGAACCTTCGACGACGGTTTTAGCTGGACAGCGTTTCTCGGGGCGCT
>DASYCR010000205.1:0-4156 GCA_036500095.1 Polyangiaceae bacterium | reverse complement strand
GTGATCGTATGGCGTTGCGTGCGCGGCAAGGATGGTTTGGTGCGACTGGGAGCGGCGCGCGATCATGGTCGTGACGAAGGCGATACCGATGTCGCCGCCCATGTTGCGCGACAGGTTGACGATGCCGCTGACCGCGTTGTTCTTCTCGGGTGGTACGCCCGAAAACACGACCTGATTGATCGGGACGAACAGGAACGCAAGCCCCGTCGATTGGTACATCCTCAGGTACATCGCGTGCTTGAAGTCGATGCCCTGGTAGAGATGCGTCGTCATGTAGAAGAGAGACATCGACAAAAGGAAGAACCCGAACGCGATGAGATATCGCGGGTCGACCTTCGAAACGAGCCGCCCGACGAACGGGAGCATCAAAATCACGACGAAGCCCCCGGGGGAAAGCGCCATTCCCGCCTGCTCCGCCGTGTAGCCCATGACGATTTGCATGTACTGCGGAAGCAACACGGTCGAACCGAAGAGCGCGACGCCGAGCGTCAGCATCATCATGTTCGCGGCGGCGAAGTTGCCGTTCTTGAACAGCGTCAGGTCGACGACCGGGCGCGGATGCCGGAGTTCCCAGACGACGAAGCTCACGAGCATGACGACCGCGGCGATCATGGCGACGACGATGAACGTCGAGTGGAACCAGTCGTCTTCTTGGCCCTTGTCGAGCACGAGCTCGAGCGCCGCGAGACCCAAAGCGATGAGCGAGAGCCCGATGTAGTCGACGCTGCCTGCCCGCTTCTTGGCTTCCGCGAGATGCGGCGGGTCGGTCAGCATGCGCGACGAAAGGAGCATGGACACGAGCCCGACGGGGACGTTGATGAAGAAGACCCAGCGCCACGAAAAATGATCGGTGATGTAGCCGCCGAGGGTCGGACCGATCGCGGGCGCGAGCACGACGGCCATGCCGTACACCGAGAACGCCATACCGCGCTGGCTTGGCTCGAAGGTGTCAGCCAAAATCGATTGCTCACTCGGCGCGAGGCCGCCCCCGCCGGCGCCCTGCAAGACACGGAAAAAGATCAACCAGCCGAGCGTCGGCGCGACACCGCACAGGAACGAGCTCACTGTAAACAGGGCGACGCAGGTCATGTAAAAGCGCTTGCGCCCGACGCGCGTGGCGAGCCAGCCGCTGATCGGCAGCACGACGGCGTTCGACACCAGGTAAGACGTGAGCGTCCACGTGCTCTCGTCCGGAGTCGCCGAGAGGCCGCCCGCGATGTGCGGCAGTGCCACGTTGGCGATGCTCGTGTCGAGCACCTCCATGAAGGTCGCGAGCGTGACTGTCAGCGCAACCGTCCATGGGCTGTGCCCAGGGTGAAAGCCGGCCTGCTCCGCCGGAGCCGGCTGCGCGGATGGGCTCATCGCACGTAGACCCTGGGCTCCACGCTCATGCCCGGCCTGAGCCGCTCGAGGCCCGGTTGGCCCGGATCGAGCCGAATCCGCACGGGCAGGCGCTGCACGACCTTCACGTAGTTGCCACTGGCATTCTCCGGCGGAAACAGGCTGTAACGCGCGCCGCTCGCGCCGGGCATGCTTTCCACCCTCCCCGTGAAGGTGCTGCCGTAGGCGTCGACGTCGATGCGCGCGCGCTGGCCAGGGTGCATGCGCGCGAGCTCTGTCTCCTTGAAATTTGCCGTCACCCAGAGCGTGCCAGTCTGCACGATCGCGAGCAGCTGTTGCCCTGGCTCGACCTGGTCGCCGATGTTGACCGACTTCTTGCCGACGATGCCGCTCACGGGCGCAACGATCTTCGTGTAGCCGAGCTGCAGCTTCGCCTCGTCGAGCGCGGCTTGGGCGGCCTTGACCGAAGCCGTGTGCGACGCGACGGTTGCGCGCTGCACGTCGAGCTGCTGCGGAGCGTTCATGCGCGCGTCTTCGAAGCGGCTCTGTGCCTCCGCGATGCGCGAGCGCTGTTGCTCGAGTCGCTTGCTGGCCGCGTCCACGGCTGCGCGGGCCGCCGTCAGCTCGGCGGTAGCGACGTCGGCAGCGCTCGTTTTCTGATCGAGATCTTCTTTGGACGAGCTGCCGGACTCGAGCAGCGACTCCGAACGAGAACGGTCGATTTCGGCGAGCTTGCTGCGAGCGTCGGCTTCCTTGAGCCGCGCGCTGGCTGCGGCCTGGTCTTGTTTGAGCGCCGCGAGCTCTGCCGCCGCGCCCGCGAGATCGCTGCCGCTGCTGGCGATCGCGGTCTTGCTTGTGCTTTCGGTGATCGCCACGTTCGGCTGCTGCGCTTCCGCCTGCGCTTCGGCCTGGGCCAGATTCGCCTCCGCCTGCGCCAGCGCGACCGCGTATTCGGCGCCGTCGAGCTCGAGCAACGCGTCGCCCGCCTTCACCGCCTGATTGTCCTTCACCGACAGCGCCCTCACCGTGCCGCTGACGCGCGCGCCGACCGCGCTGATATCACCGTCGATCTGGGCGTCGTCCGTGCTCTCGTACGTGCGCAAGTGCAGCCAGAGCAGGAGCGCGCCTGCTGCCACCACGACGAGCGCTGCCGCCGCGAGCACGGCCCGGCGGGGGTGCTCGCGCAGCCAACTGTGCGCCTGCGCCGCGATGGGGCGTTTTTGCTCGGGCGGTGGAGGCGACGAGTCCGGTTTTTTCTCAGCCTTGGGCCGTGGTTCGCCGGGTGGCGCGCTACCGTTCGAACGTTCAGCGCGCAGACGCTCGAGCTCCTCGCGCATGCGCAGTTGTTCCTGGTAAATTCGCGACAGCGAGAGCTCGCGCTCGGTCGATTCGCTCGGTTGCATTCAGCGGCGCGTGCATTTATCGAACCAATCGCGGAACAGGCTTAGCCTCTGCGGCCAGTGCACGCTGCCCGGAAGTCTCTCAAGACGAGCGCTTCTTGCGCTATCGTGGCAGCGCTCTCATGCATCGGCGTTCTTGGCTTTTGTGGGCGCTCTGTGCGGCGTGTGAGAGCGCGCGCTCCGCGGGCGGCGGTGAGCCTCGCGTCCCGCCGTCTGGCCCCTGCGCGCCGCAGCTCGTGAACGCTGAGCGCGTCAGCGGCGTGATTTTCGACGCAACCTGCACGCAGGATGTTGCAGACTACCTGCGGGCGAGGACCGGCGCCGGAGCCAGCGACTATTTTGCGCCGAGCGTCGAGCAGGTTCGCGCGCTCGAGCTCCGTTTGCGCTCCGCGCTGGAACGCGGCCGCGCGGAACCCGAGACGCTCTTGCCGATAGCGGGCGATCGCGAGCAGCGAGCCGACATGCGCTGGGGCGTGCGCGGCGCGCTCGACGAGATCCTCGCACACTACGCTCGCTATCGTCGGCAATACGCGGGAGTCGTCCTCACGGGCGGCGTGCGGCGCGTGCTCGCGAGCCCATTCCCCGAAGCGCGCGCGGGCGAGCGCGACGAGTTCCCCGATTGGACGACGCGCTGGCTCGGCGACGCCGTCGACGACGGTGGCGCCGACTATTGGCGCATCCAATACGACGTTTCGAGCGAGCGCTTCTCTGCCTTCGACGTGAACGGATCGGCGTGAAGCGCTCGCGAGCGCGACCGACCTCAGTTTCAGGATGCGGGTGAGAACGAGCCCCGACCCAACTAGAGGCAGTTCGTATAACAGGTGTCGCTGCAGCCGGCGGGGAAGGGTGCGCTGACGGCGGAGCAGGCCGCAAGCGCGTGTGCGCGCTCGGCCGGCGTCAAAAGTGCCTCATCGGTGCTGATTGTCGCAGCGCCGGGCGAGAGCGCCGGTGCACGAGCGCGTCCGCTCGACGGAACGAACGTTGCACACCAGCGCACATGGACAGCAGCCGGTTCCGCGAGCGCATCGTCGTCGTCACTGGGGGCTCCGCGGGGCTCGGTCGAGCAACGGCGGTGGCCTTTGCCAAAGCCGGTGCTCACGTTGCGATCTTGGCGCGCGACAATGAACGTCTGCGCGACGCACAGGAAGAGATCGAAGGCTACGGGGTACGTTGCCTTGGGCTCTCGGTCGACGTGTCCGACGCGGACGCCGTGGACGATGCCGCGGAGGTCATCGAATCGGAGCTCGGAGCGATCGACATCTGGGTGAACAACGCGATGACCACGATCTTCGCCTCGCTCGATCAGATCGAGCCTGCTGAATTCAAGCGCGTTACCGAGGTGACTTACCTCGGTGTCGTTTACGGCACGATGGCCGCGCTCAAGCGCATGCGGCGGCGCGATCAGGGCACGATCG
>DASYCR010000204.1:0-1912 GCA_036500095.1 Polyangiaceae bacterium | reverse complement strand
GCCTTCGAGCGCGCGGCCCTTCACGTCGTCATCCTGAGTGGCGAGCTTGCTGTCTTTTACGGCCTGGTACGCCCCCTTTGCATCGGCGTATTTGCCTTGATCGTACAGCACCGAGGCCAGGCCCAGCTTGGCCAAGGTCGACGCTGCGCTCTGCGAGCTGGCGTCCGCGATCGCGCGGTACTGCTTCTCGGCGGCCTGCAAGCGATCGATATTAGTGGGATACGCGGGGCGCGTGTCGACGATGCCCGTCTGCGGATCGGGCTTGGTGTCGTCACTGCTGCCAATGCGCGCGTCTTCCGCGCGAATGGCCGAGATCAGTTGCGCAGAGGCTTTCTCCGCGGCGCGCCCAGCGCGATAATTGTAGATCGCGTAGCCGATCCAGCCGACCAAGCCAGCCAGGATGAACCACTGCACGACGTTGAAATTGCGCTTCAGCCACTCGCCAGCGGCTTGCGTGCCGCGAGCCAGCGCGTCGTCGACGATCTCGCCGGCTTCCAGGTTGCGCGTCGGAGAGCGGAACTCTTCGACCTTCGTCCGGCTGCCCCGGCGCTTGCCGGCTGCTTCTTCGCGCAAGCGCCGATTGCGATCGCGGATCGGCTCCGGCGCAGCGTCAGCGCTCGGGCGCTTCTTTTTCTTCTTTTTGGGAGCAGCAGCGGGCTGCGCGTCGGCGGAGGCGGACGTGCTCTCGGCGGGCTCGCCTTCTAGTTGCTCTTCTGCCTGCGCCTCGGGATCCGGATTGCCCGGGCCCGAAGACGACTCTGTTTCGTCATGCTGCTCAGCCACGGGCGCTTCTATACACCATTCCTAGGACGCGGGGCATGTGGCCCGTTTTTTTGGTGGGGGCCACGAAATGCCAGCAAAAGCCTCGCTTTTGGCCTTACTCGCCACCCGGGTTTGGGGGACTGTCGCTCGGCTGCCACGGTTTGGGCGGCGGGGGCGGCAGCTCGTTCGCGAGCGGCACCAGCGCGAGCAGGTCGAGCTGCACCGTACTGTCGGCAAAGATCACGAAGCGTCCGCGCAGCCCCGGCCGAGCCCCGACGCTCTTGGGCAGATCGCCAAACACGACCACCGGCTCGGGGCCTGGCGGGATGTGCAGACGCAGAGCCTGCGCCGAGTCCAGCGTGGGCAAGGAGGCGCGGTGCTTCTCGCCCCACTCCGGCGCAGCCGCCGCGATCAGCACTTCCCCTGGGGCTTGCCCCGTGGCCCGCGCACGCACGAACGCGCGGACGCCGCGCCCATTGCCGCCCGGCGGAATGGTCAGCGTTACCGCGACCCCGAGCCCGCTTTGAGCGCGCATGCGCGCGAGCTCTCGGCTGTCCGGGCCCCCCACGTGCTCTAGGATCTTGGCGCGCGCCGCGGCCTCGAGCCCGTTGGGCAGCGGATCGGGCACGCCCATGAAGCGCACGAGCGGTGGCGCCAGAGCGTCCTCGGTCTTGAGCGCGACGAGCGCGTTCACCAACGCCACGCGCGTGCTTTGCGAGCGTTCGTCGCTGAGCGCTTTCAGCAGCGAGCCTTGGCCGAGCTCTCCCCCGATTTTCGCGAGCGCGTCCGCCAAGTACGGGCGCAAGCGCACGTCATTCAGGCTTTGCACCAACGGCCAGACCGCGTCCTTCGCGCGAATGGTGCCGAGCGCTGCCGCGATCTCGCGCGATCTGGCGAAATCGCGCGCCCCGGGATCCATCCACCAGGCGATCAGCGTCTTTTCGCCGCGGCCGTCGCCGGTCTCGGCCAAGGCCAGCGCGGCCAGGCGGCGCGTCGCTAAATCCGGCGATTTCTCGAGCTCGAAGGTGAGCGGAGCGCCCTCACCCAAGCGCGTCAACGCGAGCGCCGAGTAGCGTCGCACCTGCTCGTCCTCGTCGCGCCCGACGGCCAACCGGAGCGCGGCCTTCGCCTCCGGGCGCTTCAGCTCGAA
>DASYCR010000203.1:0-7239 GCA_036500095.1 Polyangiaceae bacterium | reverse complement strand
CCTGCGCGTTATTCGACGACGGCTCGGTCAAATGCTGGGGGCACAATGAATTCGGTTCGCTCGGGCTCGGCGACCTGGAAATCCGTGGCGACGATCCAACGGAGATGGGCGACAACCTGCCGACCGTCGCGCTCGGCACTGGGCGCCACGCGCTCCGCATCGCGAGCAACAGCGGACACACCTGCGCGCTGCTCGACGACAACGCGCTCAAGTGCTGGGGCTACAACGGCGTGGGACAGCTCGGGCTCGGCGATACCCAGGATCACGGCGACGAGCCCGGCGAGATGGGCGATGCTCTGCCGGCCATCGATCTCGGCAGCGGACGCCACGCCACGAACGTGTACGTGGGAGGCTTCCACACCTGCGCGGAGCTCGACGACCAGACGCTCAAATGCTGGGGTGACAACAGCTGGGGTGAGCTCGGGCTCGAGGACAGCGAGCGTCGCGGCGACGAGCCCGGCGAGATGGGGAACAACTTGCCCACCGTGCAATTTTGAGTGTCAGCGCGTGAGTCGGCGAGCGCCCTGCTGACTAGACGAGCTGCTTGCGCATCAAACAGGCCTCGAAAACGCCCCGATAAAAGCGCGGTAGTCGTTGCTGACTGCGATAGCCGCGCTTGTAAAACAGCTCGAGCGCCGCGAGGTTTGCGAGCGCCGTGTGCAGCGTGAGCTCCTGCACGCCCGTGGCGAGCAGCGCACGCTCGACCGCGTCGAGCAGCTCGCCGCCCACGCCGCGCGCGCGCCGCTGCTCGTCGACCGCTATCGCGGCCAGCTCCGCGCTCGCTCGCCCCGTGCGGTGCACGACCGCAAAACCGACGCGGAGCTCGCCGCGCTCGGCGATCCAAGTCACTCCGGCGCGCGCCATGCGCAGCGTGCCCCGGCCTGGATCTCGCGAGAACTCCGCGAACGCCTGTGTGGCCACCCGCACGATGAACGCGTCGTCCTCGGCCTGGCGAAGACGAATGCGAGTGCGGTACTCGGCGCTCGTGTGCAAGAACCTACGTTACTCCCCGTTTCACTCCGGTCCAGCCGTGCTCGGTCGCCGACCCTGACATCGCTGTCATTGTTCGAGCGCGCGTCGACTCAGCTGTGTGGTTTTCTCACACCGCCTAGACGTAAAAAACCAGCCAAGTAGCCCGAATTTTCGGGTCAACGCGCGCGCGACACGCGGCACGTTCTTTGCGATCGTGGCGCCATGGGTCGCTCATGGGTCGCTCATGGGGTGCCGGCACGGCTTGCCGCGCTGTGCGTCGCGTTCGCTGCCCAGGTTCACGCGGGCCCCGAGCCCGCGCTGCCACCACCGCCGTCTCCGCCGTCATCGCCCACGGCCGCGCCGTACTACCCGCCTCCGCCAACTGCTGCCACGGAAGGACTTCCGAGCTACTACTTCGCTCCGGCCCCGAGCGATGCGCCGCGCGCCAAGGAGCTGCCCGCGTGGAGTTTTCGCTTCGGGCTCGCGATTGGCTCGACGGTATCGAGCGATCACGAGGACACGTTGAACTTGGACGGCTACGGCGGCCCGCGCTCCGGTTTCGATCTGTCCGGCTGGCGTTCGCTCGGTTCGACAGTGGGTCTCGGCGTGCGCACGAGTTACCGCTTGCGGCGCTTGGACGGCGGCTCCTCGCAGCTAGCCAACTTCCCGAATGCGCCGGACTATAGCGAGGACATCGTGCTCGGCGGCGCCACGCTCCCGATTTGGCTCGGTGACGAGGACCTGGCGTTCATCCTCACTCCCATCGTGGGCGTCGGCGCGGGGAAAGTGAGCTTCTACGGCGATGGCCGCTGGCAAGCGGGTCCACTCTTCGGCGGCAGCGCCGGGATCTATTTGCCCCATCTTCACTTCGGCTGCGATTTGGGTTTCGACACGATCCCAGTCGGGAAATCGGGCGCAGCCGACGGCCGGAACAATTTCGGAATGCTCTATCTGGACGCTCGTGGTGGGGTTCGATGTCCACTAGCCGGAGCGCGCGGCGCGTCGTGCTCACCTTCGCTGCGGCGTGCGCTGCGCTGAGCGCGTGCATCAGCACGAACGACTACGACTCCTCCGCTCCGCGGCTGATCGACTACGAGTGTCACCACGGTGACTACGAGCTCAACGGCGCCGCCGACGTGACGAGCGGCCTGACAGCGGACTCGTGCGCGTTCGAACTCGGCCCGGCACAAGGCTCGGTGCACTTCGATTTGCCGCTCACGACGTCATTCGAAGCGCTGGTCGCAGTCAACGGCTCGGACATCTCGAGCTGGACCACCCAAAACGCAACGGGCGGCACGGTCTCGAATACCCCCGGCCAGCGGCTGCGCGTGCTGGACATTCGGGTGCGCAGGAGCCAAGGCAACTGTGACTGACAGCGCAGGGTGCTAGGCTGCCGCGAGTTCCCGATGAAACCAGAAGCCGTCTTTGGCCCCGTGAGCGCGCTCGCGCTCTGGACGGGTGTCGTCGTGCTGATCACCGGCATCCGGCGCATCCAGGCCGTGCGTCGTGGGCGCATGCCGGTCGACGCGCTGCGCCCGGGTGAAACGTCGGAGGTGCCGTACGACGTCGCGGTCGCCAATCGCAACTTGATGAACCTGCTCGAGATGCCGCTCTTGTTTTACGTGGTCTGCATTTGTTTGTACGTGACCACGCACATCGATCACACCGTGCTCCAGTTGGCCTGGGCGTACTTCGCGCTGCGGCTCGTGCACTCGCTGATCCATTTGACGTGGAATCGCGTGACGCACCGCTTGGTGCCCTTCGCGCTCAGTAACTTCGTGCTGCTCGCGCTCTGGATCCTGTTCATGAGTCGCGCTCTATAGCGGCGCCGCGGGCCAGCCGTCGGCGGCGGGCGCTCCACGACGCGAGTGCACCCAGACTCGCAGAGCCGATAGCGATCACGAGTCCCGGCGCGTCGCCCAGCGATCCGCGGCCTGCCGGGCTTCGTAGTCACTCATCGCAAGCGCCACGATGCCGAAGGCTCGCCCCGTCTTTCGAGTCTGGGGCTCCCTTGACGTTTCTTTCGTCATATCTATAGATATATCTAAAGATATGTCTCGACGAAATATCAGGGCTAATACCCAGGTAAAATCATGAACATCCGCATGCCATGGCTCGACGCGGGCGACAGCTGGTGGGTCGGCTGGGGCTCGGGCCGCGGAGGCGGTGGGCGGCCCCGCTCGCGGGGTGGGCGCGGATTTTGGGGCGATTCATTTGGCGAGCCTCCGCCGCGCGCCGAACGCGGGGGGGTTCGCTACATGGTGCTCGAGGCCATCGCCGAGCAACCGCGCCACGGCTACGAGATTATCCAGCATATCGAGCACCGCACAGGTGGGGCGTATCGGCCGAGCCCTGGTGTGATCTACCCCACCCTGCAAATGCTGGAAGAGCTAGGCCACGCGCGGGTGGTCGAGCAAGAAGGCCGCAAAGTATACGCGATCACCGACGCCGGACGAGCGGACCTCGACGCCAACCGCGCGGCAATCGACGATTTTTACGGGCGGTTTGGCGACGACGAGCCCTGGCAGTCCTACGCGGAAGATTTTGCAAGCCTGATGAAACAGGTTGGCAAGCTGATGCGCACCTTTCGCCGCAGCGCGCACCACGGGCGGCTCTCGCCCGCGACCATGCGGGCGATCCGTCTCATTTTGGACGAGGCGCTCGAGAAAATAGACAACATTTTAAACGGTTCTGGACGTTGAGGGCACGGACTTTGCTCACGGATGTATGCCATGACTAGCTTTCGCACCGGGGACGACATCACGCGCTACGTCAGTGAGGCTGCACGGGCGCCGCTGCTCACGCGCGAACAAGAGACCGAGCTCGCCGAGCGCTGGCGGCGGGACGCCGACCGCGGGGCCGCCGACACGCTGGTGCGTGCCCATTTTCGCAACGTGGTGGCGTTTGCGCTGAAGTATCGGCGCTACGGCATCCCGGTGAGCGAGCTGATCGCCGAGGGGAACTTCGGCGTGGTGTGTGCGCTCGGCAAATTCGAGCCCGAGCGCGGCATTCGCTTCGCGACCTACGCGGCGTATTGGGTGCGCGCCTACATCCTGGACCACGTGATCCGCTCGTGGAGCGTCGTCGGAGCGGGCTCGGGCCCGCTGCGCTCACGCTTGTTTTTCAAACTCCGCCGCGAGCGAGCGCGAGTGACTACGCTGCTCGGTGAAGGTGAGGCCAGCGAGCAGGTGATCGCCGAGCGCATCGGCGTCACGCTGCTCAAGCTGCGCAGCATGGTCGTGCGCCTCGACTGCCGAGATCTCTCGCTGGAAGCGCCGGTGTTCGAGGACTCCGCCGAGCGCTTCGTGGATACGCTACCCGCGGTCGAGGACCAGGAGCAGAGCTTGCTCGAGCACCAGGCGGCGGGCAGTGTGCAGACGGCGGTCGCGCTCGCGCTGGCCGAGCTCGATCCGCGCGAGCGCTACATCGCCGAGCGCCGGCTGATGGCCGACAGCTCCGAAGAAGCGTCGCTCGCCGAAATCGGTCGCAAGCTCGGCGTCTCACGTGAACGCGCGCGCCAACTCGAAGCGCGCACCAAGCGCAAGCTTCGCGCGCGCATCCCCGCGCTCGGCGACGCTATCGTCGACGAATGGCTGGACGGCGTGAGCGCCCCGGCGGCGTGATCCGAAGCGCGCGCCTGTCGCAAATCCACTGCTTTCATTGATTTTGCGGCGGCGACTGCGAGCGTGATGAATCTGGGTCGCTCGAGGTATCTGGTGACGGAGGAGTCGGAGCTACTGGATCGACGGTGGACTCGGGCGCGCGGTCTTCTTGGAAGCGGAGCTTCACACGACGTGTAGGGCTCTCATTGAGATCCTTCGAGAAATACAAAATTTCGGTCACGCAGACTGCTCCCGCGGCGGGCACGTCGACCTTGTAAGTGCGTGGCGTCAGGAAACTATACCCGGCTAACGCGCCTTGACCTCGCAGGTTCTCGACAACCTGGATAGGGTACGCACCGGGTGTGATTGGCGCATCGAATAGGATCTTTTCGGAAGCAGACAGCGCGGATTGGCGTTGGCTCTTGTACGCCACGACGCGGCCGACTACGGCAACAACCCCCGTGGAGACGAAGGACGGATCTCGCTGATAGACGCGCCGCACGATCAGTCTCGAGGGGCCACCGACCGGAAGCGAACAGCTCGCTATTTCGAGCTGCGGGTCGGCATCGTCCTCGGCGGCGTCTAGGGCGGACTCGGAAGGATGGTGCAAACAGCCACTCAGTAGCAGCCACGTCAGCACCGCAAATCTAGCGTCAGTCTTGCTGGTAAGCATGCGGACCGCCCTTGCCCCAGAGCTAGCAGCGACGCCTTCGTCTTCGTCGCCCATCTGACGATACGGTATCAGATTTCCCGAGCGGTCGCGCGCGACGCGTTGACGCAAACCGCGCGACACCGCATGCTTCGCGCATGATCGAGCGGTGGTGGCTCTTGGTTGGTGCGAGTGCGCTGAGTGCGTGCGCGACGGCGTGCGGCGGCTCAACTTCGCAGACTTCGACTGCCATGAGCTCGAGCGGCGGGAGCGGCGGAGTCGCTGGGGGCAACGCAGCCGGGCCGAACGCGGGAGGCTTTTCAGCCGGTGCCGGCGGAATCACCGGGGTCGCAGGCAGTACGAGCGGGCACGCGGGCGGCGCAGGCATGGGTGGCATCAGCGGCAGCGCAGGAGCTAGTGGGAACTCGGGCGACGCAGGCGCGAGTGGCGATGCAGGCAACGGCGGTGTCAGCGGCGATGCAGGCGCGAGTGGCAATGCAGGCAGCGGCGGTGTCGGCGGCAACGCCGGCGGAGGCGTTGCGGGCAAAGGCGGCACGAGCGCGGGAGGCGCTGCAGGTAAAGGCGGCGCGAGCGGCGGAACAGCAGGGCCGAGCGGTCCCGCCTGCCCGCAAGGCACCGTGGACTTCGGAACCTGCACGGCGCCCGCGTCGACCTGCGACAACGGCCAGGGCTCGTTCTGCCGCTGTCCGACGCAAGGGAATCAATGGCGCTGCGCCACGGCATGTGCCGGCGCAGCCGTGGACAACACGAACTGCAATATCGCCCTGCCGTGCGTCAACGACACCGATCAGTTTTGTATGTGCGCCCCGAACGCAGGCAAATGGCGCTGCCAATTGACTTTCGCGACTAGGGCGCTTCCCGAGGCGGCTCGCTGATTGGAGCGCGCTGACTGCTGGCAGGCACTTCCACGTAGCGAATCGTCGTCTGCGACCTGTGCGGCGCGAGCGATGCGCGCAGGGCGCCTACGCTGAATCCCACGAGCAGGCCGAGCGGTACAATCGCCAGCGAGCCGAGCAGCGCGAGCAGGAAGAAACCCAGAAAACGCTTGGTATCGCGAGTCATGGGGCCTTCCCTGCCGGGACGGCACAGGTGAGCGTGTTGTCGACGAAGCCGAGCGGTGTCCCGTCGTGCGCGACGCACTGGTCGACGGCTTCGCGACGATCGGCGGCGGTCTGAGCGGCGTTCAGCTGAGACACGGCGCACTCGCTGATGTCGAGGCCCGCCTTGAGCGCGCCGAGCGCGCGGATCATGGGGCTGCCGTTGCTGAGCAGCGCGATCGCCACCGCGCCGAGCTTGCTCGCGCAGTGCTCCGCGGTCTCGATCACGGGCACGCTGACCTGCGGGGCGTGCACCACTTGCTCGCTCGTCTTGAGTGAGCTGACGAGCAAACTGGCCGCGAGATCCGCGGGCGGGGCGGCGCTCGGTTGGACCGGCGAGGCGGGCGCCGCGGCGCTGTCCGGGCTCGGCTCGAGCTCATTTCCGAGCGCATAGCAGGCCGCTGAAGACTCCAAAGAACAGGACATGGTCGGGTCGGGCATTGCGATCTTCCTCCGTGTGTGTCGAAATCGGTCGTGGCCAGCGCGAGTTGCGGAGCTTTGTGGCTGGGTGCGCTTTGTGCGGCGCTGCTCGCCTGCGGTGAGCAGACTCCGTCAGCCCTCGACGAGTGTGAATTCAGCGCCTCGTGCGAAATCGGGCTCACGCCGGGCTCGATCGCTTGGGTCGACGCATCCCATTGCGTGAGCCCGTGCGGGCATCCCGACGAATCGGCGCTCGTCACGGTCGACGCGGATGGCGTAGTCAACGACGCTGGCGGGTTTCGCTTCGCGGCCGGTGCGGCGCCCGCGCTGCGCGAGCTCTTGAGCGCGGCCGACGACGCCGGCTTTCCGAGCCAAGTCGGCTCGGCCTACCGCAGCTACGACGAGCAGCTCGCGCTTTGGAACTCGACGCACATCACGGAGCCAGGACGCGCCGCACGCCCAGGACACAGCGAGCACG
>DASYCR010000202.1:0-2023 GCA_036500095.1 Polyangiaceae bacterium | reverse complement strand
ACACGCGCGCCATCGGCGCGTCGCGCAAGTCGCGACCATTGAGCGCGAAGCTCAGACCGGCGATCAACGCCGCGATCACGACCAAGAGCGCGACCCGCGCGTAGGTCGGACGCGAGCGGAGGAGCGCGCGCACGCCGTGTTCGCCGGCGAGACTCGGCGGCTCGAGCTGTAGGCTACCCGCTTCGGATTGCCCTGAGGAGACGAGCGCCGAGAGCCCGCGTCCGAGTTCGGCCCCTTCAGCACACAGCTCTCGGCACTCCGAACAGGCGCCTAGGTGCTGAGCGAGCTCCGGCCCTTGCGGGAGCTCGTCCCGCAGGAACGCATCTCGAATATCGCTACAGCTGAGGCTCATGGCTCCTCTAACTCGCGTACGCCGGGTCGGGCACCCTGGTTACCCTGGAGGGTCGACTCGCTCGCCCCGAGCTCTCGCCGCAACGCCACATACCCCCGATGGGCACGCACCTTGACCGCCGAGACGCTGGCTCCGACCGTCTGCGCCACCTCGGGGAAGCTAAGGCCGGCGAACCAGTGGAGCTCGATGACTTGCCGCTGGTCTTCGGGCAGCGCGGCCAGGGCGGGGGCAAGCTCCCGGACCGCGTCCGCGCGCTCCTGACCGCGCGGCGCCACGGCAGGCTCCGGCACGCCCTCTTGGTCCAGCGACGTTTCGCGCCGGCGTTTGCCCCGGCGAAAGTACTCGCGCTTCAAGTTGAGCGCGATCGTGAAAATCCATGGACGCAGTTTGCGACCGGGCTCGAAGTCGAGCCGGCTGCGGTGCAAATGCAAGAACGTTTGCTGGACGAGGTCCCGAACCTGTTCGCTGCTCGACATCTCGCGCTTGAGCACGCGCAATAAGAGCGGCGAATAGCGACGAAATAGCTCTTGAAACGCGCGCGCGTCGCCCGCCACGTAGGCGGCCATCAGCTCTTCATCGCTCGGCATGGTCCGAGAAGATCAGTCGCGCCCACAAAGCCGACGCGCCTGTCCAATCCAATCGTCGCGCAGCATGCGATCGATGCGCGCTTTGATTTTGGGCGCGATTTCCGCCGCTTGCTCGGGCGTCCACTCGGCGATCTGCGACACTTCGCTGATACCGAGGGCGATCAGAGCGCGCTCGAAGGCCGGCCCAACGCCTCGAATCGCCCGCAGCCCGCTCTTTTCACCGCCCGCTCTGGTCGGGGTCGGCGGCGCCGATTTCAGCTGCTCGATTTCCTGATCACGCTCGGCGAGGCGCGCGTCGCGGTCCGCCAGCGCTCGAGCCTGCTGGGTCAGTTGAGCGTCGCGCTCGGCGAGGCGCGCGTCGCGCTCGGCGAGCGCAGCAGCGCGCTCAGCGAGCTGCTTGCGGACCTCGTCGATACGACGATCCGCGTCGGGGGCCGCGTGCCCGTGTGCCTCGAGCTCGGCGATACGCGCGCGCAGCGCGCTCAGCGTGCCGGACTGCGCGTCGGTCAGATCGCTGCGAAGCTTCGCTTCTGCATGGAGCGCCGAGGTCAGCTCGGCGAGCTTCGCATGAGCCTGACCGAGGCGAGCGCGCAGCGCGTTGCGCTCACTCGCCATCTTGCGATGCTCCGCCACGCGCTCTGCCAGATCACGGCGAGCGATCGTCAATTCGTTCAAAACCTGCGACGTTCGCGCAGGATCGCGCAGCGACGGCGGGGGCGCGGAGGCCGTCGCGGCGCGTTCGACCGGCGCGGCCGGCGGGCGCTCATCACTGCTCGGCGACGGCACGGTCGGGATCGGTCGCGACGGGGGCGGCGCCTCGCTGAGGCTGGCTTCATCCGTCGATGTTGGCTCCGGTCCAACGTTTGCGCTGTCCATCATCGCAACGGACGGCACCGGTGTGGCACTCGCCGGCCGCGGCGGACTCGGCGCGCGCGGAACACCGCTCGGGGGCGCGCCGGGAAGTGTCGGCGCAGCGCGGCTGTCGGTCGAAAGTGGCCCGTGTGGGCGCATGCTCGGCGGCGTGGGACGCATGCTCGGCGGTGGCGGGCGCATGCTCGGCGGCGGCGGACGCGTTGCCGAGACA
>DASYCR010000201.1:0-7602 GCA_036500095.1 Polyangiaceae bacterium | reverse complement strand
AGGCGCAGCACCACCTCGCGTAAGCGCGCGCCACCGTGGCCGCGCTTCATACGTCGGAGCATCCCGTCCGCTGCGTGTTGCAGTGGCATGTCCACATACGGCACGACTCGCTCATGGTCCCGAAGCAGCTCAACCAGGGCCGGATCGAGCTTTTCCGGATAGAGGTAGAAAAGCCGAAGCCAGCGCAAGCCGGGAACGTCCGCGATACGACGCACTACTTCGGCTAGATTCGCGCCGCTCGCGAGATCGCGTCCGTAGGCGATCGTGTCTTGCGATACGAGGTTCACCTCCAGGACGCCAGCCTCGACTAAGCCCTCGACCTCGCGCACGAGGTCGTCGCCCGTGCGCGAACGCTGCTTGCCTCGCAGCTGTGGGATGACGCAAAACGAGCAGCTGCGATTGCAGCCCTCGGCGAGCTTGACGTAGGCGCTCCGGCCGCGCGTGGAGACGCGCCTGGGATCGCTGGCGGTTACCACCCAGTCGGCGGGGTTGCCCACCAGGATGCGCGGCGCGCCGCCGCCGAGCACGTGCTCGAGCTTGAGCATGTCGCTCGAGCCGAGGAAGTGATCGACCTCGGGCATGTCCGCCGCGAGCTCCTCGGGGTAGCGCTGACTCAGGCAGCCTGAGACCACCAACTTTTCACAGCTGCCGTTGGCCTTGTGCTGCGAGAGCTCGAGGATCGTGTCAATCGACTCCTTCTTGGCGGCGTCGATGAAGCCGCACGTATTGACGACGATCACCTGCGCGAGCTCCGGCTCAGCGACGTGCTCGTAGCCGGCGCGCTCGGCAAGCCCGAGCATGACCTCGCTGTCGACTCGGTTCTTCGGGCAACCGAGGCTGACGAAATGGATCGTGCGCGCGGTGGAGCTCATCGCTCCATCAGGCGGCGAAAGCGATCGAATAAGTAGAGGGCGTCGTGTGGCCCGGCGGCGGCCTCCGGGTGGTACTGCACGCTGAACGCCTTCAGGTCCGGCGCTTCGAGGCCCTCGCTCGTCCCGTCGTTGAGGTGCACGTGCGTGGAACGCGCGACGCCCTTCAGCGAAGCGATGTCGACGACAAAGCCGTGGTTTTGGGTCGTGATCTCGACGCGGCCGGTCGTCAGGTCCTTGACCGGTTGATTGAGACCGCGGTGTCCGAATTTGAGCTTGGACGTGTGAGCGCCGAGCGCGCGCGCGAGCAATTGGTGGCCGAGGCAAATGCCGAAGATCGGTTTTTTGCCGAGCAGGCCTGATACGGTCGAGACCGCGTAGGGCAGAGCAGCAGGATCTCCGGGGCCGCTCGAAAGGAAGATGCCGTCCGGGTTCCGCGCCAAGATCTCGGCCGCGGTCGTGCGCGCGGGGACCACGCTCACGCGAAAACCGGAATCGACTAGGCAGCGGAAAATATTGCGCTTGGCGCCGTAGTCCACCGCAACGACGTGGAAGCGATCAGCGCCCGGGCTACGGCCCGCTTCTCGCGGATCGAGCATAGAAACGGCCCACTCCGAGCGGGACTCGCTGAATTCGTAGGGCGCTTCCGGTGTGACGCGCGAGACCAGATCCAGCCCCTCCATGTTCGGCGCGCTGCGCGCGAGCTCCAGCAGGTGCTCGGTCGGCTGGCTGCCGAGCGCGCCGTTTTGCGAACCCTTGTCGCGCAAGTGGCGCGTGAGTTTGCGCGTATCGACCTCGCTGATGCCCGTCAACCCTTGACGCGCGAAGTACGCCTCGAGCTCCTGCTCCGAGCGCCAGTTGGAGACCACGCTGCTCAGGTCGCGAATGACGAAACCGGCGGCCTGCGGCCTGCCGCTGACGCTCTCTGGGTCTTGCGCGTTCATGCCGGTGTTGCCGATGTGCGGTGAGGTCATCGTCACGATCTGCCCGGTGAACGAGGGATCGGTGAGGACCTCCTGGTAGCCGGTCATGCCAGTCGTGAACACGACCTCACCGACAGCGGGCTTCTCCGAGCCAAAAGCCTTACCCGGAAATATGCTGCCATCGGCCAGCACGAGCGCAGCGCGGCGTGCGCTCATGGCGCGTCTCCCAGCGCGTCGTGTACGACGAGCCCGCGCGCCAGAGTCATGAGGATCTTGCCTTGCAGAGTTTGTTTCATGAACGGGGTGTTGCGGCCTTTGGAGCGGAGGGGCAGCTGCTCGGCACTGTAGCGCGCCTCGGGGTCGATCAGGGTCAGCTCAGCCAGCGCGCCCTCGCGGATACGCGGCGGCTCGATGCCGGCGATGCGCGCCGGCTTGCTGGACAGCGCGTCCAGCAGGCGCTCGAGGGTGAGGCCATTTTGCCCGACCAAGCCGAGCAACAGACCAAAACAGAGCTCGAGTCCGATCAGGCCGGGCTTGGCTTCGGAAAACTCGCAATCCTTTTCGAGCGACGACTGCGGCGCGTGGTCGGTTGCGATCGCGTCGATCGTTCCGTCGGCCAGAGCTGCGCGCAAGGCATCGATGTCGGCTTGCTCGCGCAGCGGAGGATTCACCTTGCAGCCGGTGTCGTAGCCGAGCACGGCCGCGTCGGTCAGCAGCAGGTGATGGGGCGTCACCTCGCACGTCGCGTTGATGCCGCGGGATTTCGCTTCGCGTAGAATGCGCACGGCGCCCAGGGTCGAGATGTGCGCCGCGTGGTAGCGAGCCTTGACGTATTCGGCGAGCAGCACGTCGCGCGCGAGGATCACGTCTTCCGCAACGCGCGGCCAGCCCCGCAGCCCGAGGCGCGCGGAGATGGCGCCCTCGTGCATGTCGGCGCCGGCGGTCAACTCGTGGTCCTCCGCGTGCTGGATCACGGGCATGCCGAAGTTGTTGGCGTATTCGAGGGCGCGGCGCATCACGGCCGAGGACATGACGCATACGCCGTCATCGCTAACTGCGACGGCGCCGGCTTCGCGCAGTTCGGCCATTTCGGTAAGCTCCTTACCTTTTTGGCCGATGGTGATGGCGCCGATCGGATGCAAGCTCGGCCCACCGGCCTCGGCGGCGCGGCGCAGCATCATTTCGGTCACCGCGCGGGTGTCATTAACGGGGCGCGTGTTGGGCATCACGCACACATGCGCGTAGCCGCCGGCAGCTGCGGCGCCGAGGCCGCTCGCGATGTCTTCCTTGTACTCCTGGCCTGGCTCGCGCAAATGCGCGTGCAGATCGACGAAGGCGGGTACCAGCCACTTGCCACGCCCGTCGATCACGCGCATGCGCTCGCCGAACAGCCCATCGGCCGCCCCGCGACCTACGCGGCTGATACGGCCATGTTCGATGACCACATCCCCTTGAGTATCGAGGGCCCCACTCGGATCGACCGCTCGCACATCGCGTAAAATCAAGAGGTCGGCGGGCCCATTCACGGCGGCGCTAGATAGCACGGGCAATTTTCTGACGCACGGTCCGTCGCGAGGAGCGTGTTAAGCTCCGGTTCCGGCCATGGCGGACGACCCCAGCTCTCCCAAGAAGCCAGCCTCTTCGGTGCCGCGGCCTGCGCCGCGGTCGATGCCGCCACCCCCACCGCAGCGCGGCGCCAAGTCGACGCCCGCCGTCGAAGCGCCCCCGCGCAGCAAGCCGCCGCCCGCCCCCAACCGTTCGCTTGGGCCGCCGCCGGCACCGCGGCGCTCCAGTCGGGCCGAGCCGAAACAGGACGCCCCACCATCCGACCCGGGTGCCAGGGAGGTCCGTCCACCAGTGGCAAGCCCAGCGGCGGCGCAACCTGCTGGGGCGCCGCCCGCGCCGCCCGCGCCCGTGCACGCGCCGGTGCCCGTCACCGCAGCGGCGCTCGAGGCGGCCTCACGCGCCGCGGTGTTGAAGACGCTCTCGTTTGGCACGAGCGACGACACCGCGAGCGCTGCTCCGACGCTGATGAAAGTGAGCAGTTCCGAGGACAGCTCCGCTCGCGCCGCCAATCGTGCGCGCGCTGCTCGCGAGCTACTCGAAGCGTGTGAAGCCGAGCTTGCGAAGAACCCGGCACCCGCGCGCGCTGGACGGCTGCACTTCGAGTGCGCGCGTCTGCTCGACAGCTCCATGGGCGACGTCACTCGCGCCGGCGAGCACTACGCGGCGGCGCACAAGCTCTTGCCGGAACATCTGCCGTCGATCTTGGGTGCGCGCCGGACGTTGCTTGCTCAAGGACAATTCGCGGAGAGCTTGCCGCTCTTCGATGCGGAGTTGCGGGCGACGGCGAACCCGGAGCGAAAAGCGCTCGTGCTGCTGGAAAAAGGCCGTATTCTCGAGCAAAAGCTGAAGCAGCCGCGCGAGGCGCGCGAGGCGTACGAAACCGCGCTCGGCCTCGATCCGAAGAACTCGGTGGCCGTTCACGCCGTCGAGCGCGTCGAGCTCGGAGCCAAGGCGTGGGACGCGCTCGATAAAACCTACGAACGCGAGGCGCAGACTCTGCCGGTAGACGCGCGCCACCGCGCCGCGGTGCTCTCCGAGCGTGCACGCTTGCTGGAGGTGCACAAGCGAGACGCACTCGGAGCAACCGAGCTCTACCAAGCTGCGCTCGACGCGGACAGTTCTGCAACGGTGGCCCTGGGCGCACTCAAGCGGCTACATGCTGCGCAACAGCGCCATCGCGATCTGATCGCGGTGCTCGAGCGAGAAGCCAGCCTCGCGACCGACCCGGCCGTGCGCGCGCTGTGCCTGTATCGCGTGGGCCGCCTGTACGCCGATCGGTTGGGAGATCTCGAGCAGGCGCAGAGCGCGCTCGAGCGCGCTCTCACGCACGTCAGCCACGACCCGATGATCTTGGAGGAGCTCGCCCGCACGTACGAGCTCAGCAAGCGCTACCAGGAACTAGCGGGCGTGATCGAGCGCATCGCGGCGCAGACCGAGCACACCGGCGAACGGATAGGCCTATTTCACCGCCTCGGGCAGCTGCACGAGGAGCGGCTATCGGCTGAAGACCGCGCCGTGGAGTGGTATGAACGCGCGCTAGCGCTCGATCGCGGTTATTTGCCGGCGATCGTTTCGCTCGCCAAACTCTACACGCGGCGCAAGCAGTGGAGCGCGCTCGTCGCCGTCCACAACGGCGAGGCGGAGACCACTCAAGATCCGGCGCGCCGCGCGGCGGCTCACGCGCGCATCGCGCAGATTTTCGAAGGCGAGCTGTCGAGTCCGGAACAAGCGGTGGCTCACCACGCGCGCGCGCTCGGCATTCTGCCGGGCTACGCGCCTTCGTTCAAGGCGCTGTCACGCTTGTACGCGCAAGCCAGTCGCTTTGCCGAGCTCGCCGAGCTCTACGAGCGCGCCATCGACGGCGCGGCTGACGACGAAACCAAGGTGACGTATCTCTTCAAGGTTGGGCGCTTGTACGAGGACACGTTGTCGTCGCCCGTGCAGGCGCTGACGACCTATCGTCGCATCCTCGAGCTCGACGGCAAGCACCTCGGCGCTATCCACGCGCTCCAGCGCGCCGCCGAGCGCGCGGAACGCTACAAGGACCTGGTGGCCGCGCTCGAGCTCGAGGCGGAGGTCGTGCAAGATCGCCGGCAGAAGCTGCAGATCCTACACCGCGCGGGTGAGGTGTCGGAGATCGAACTGTCGGACGACGAGCACGCGCTCGAGCTCTACAAGAAGGTCCACGAGCTCGACAAGACCTACGCGCCCGCGCTGGCGAGCCTCGGCAAGCTGTATCACAAGGCAGGTCGCAACGAAGACTTGCTCGAGACCTATCAAGTCGAGTTCCGTCTGCTTCCGCGCGGAGCGCTAGCGGCCGCGCTGCTGTACAAGATGGGCGAGCTCTATGAAGAGAGCCTGGCCAACGACGAGGAAGCGATCGCCTGTTATCGACGCGCGCTCGAGAGCGACGCTTTCAATCGACAGGCGCTGCATGCGCTTGCGCGCAAACTCAGTGAACGCGGGCGCTTCGACGAATTGGTCAAATTGCTCGAACTCGAACTGAGTGGAGTGAAGGATCCGACGCTGCGAGCGCGCACGGCGTTCCGGCTGGGCGAGGTCTATGAGTACCGCCTGAAAGTGCCGGAAAAAGCCCTGCTCGCCTATGAGCAAGCGCTGCTCGCCGATCAAGATTTCCGCCCTGCGCGTGACGGTCGCGTGCGCCTGCTGGGCGAGGCCCGCGACCACAAGCGCTTGGTCGAAGAGCTCGCTCGAGAAGCCGAGAGCACGCGCGACCCGAAGCTCGCGGTCTCGGCGCTGCTCCGGCAGGGTGAGGTTTATCGCGACGAGCTCGGCGACATCGACCGCGCGGTCGATTGCTTCGAGGCCGTGCTGGCTCGTGACCCGGCTCACCTCGACGCGCTGCTCGCGCTCGAGCCGCTCTACGCCGAACGCGCGGCGTGGGAGCCGCTCAGCCAAGTCCTGGCGGCTCAAGCCCGCACGTTTGGCGATCCCGGCGCGCGCGTCGCGGCCTTGCGCGAGCTCGGGCGTATTCAAGAGGAGCACTCCGGCGCAACCGCTGAGCAAATCCGCACGACCTATTTCGGTGTCTTGCAGCTGGCCCCCACGGATCTGGCCGCGCTGCGCGCGCTCGAGCACCGCGCCCTGTTGGAGGGCGACGGCAAATTGTTGGCGCACATCGACGCCAAGCTAGGCGCCGTCGTGCAAGAGGAGCAGCTCGTCGCGGTCCACCACGTGCGTCTGGCGGAAGCGCTCGAGGAGCTCGGCGACCCGACCGCGCTCGAGGTGTATCGCGCCGCGCTCGCGCGCGATCCGGAGAGCATCTCCGCTGCCCGCGGCTTGTCGCGCTTGGCGGAGCGCGGCCAAGACCCCGAGCTGCTCGAGGAGTCCGCCGAACACGAAGCGCGCATGGCGCTCGATGCGGCCAGCGCGTCCAAGCTATTCATGAAAGCCGCCAATCTACGGACCGATCGCGGGGACGTCGTTGGCGCGGTGCGGGCTCTCGCGCGCGCGCTCGAGCTGCACCCGGAGTACGAGCCCGCGGCGGGGCGCGTGCGCGAACTGCTGCTCGCGCGCGGTGAGGTCGATCGCCTGATTGCAGTGCTCAGTCAGGCGGCGGCCGCCGCCAAGAGCAGCGAACGAGTCGCGAGTTTGTGGGTGGTCGTAGCCGAACTCTACGCCGACAAGAAGAACGACGTGCCCGCGGGGCTGGCTGCGCTGCATCGCGCACAAAATCTCGCGCCGAGTCACGTGCCCACCTTGATGAAGCTCGCGGATCTCTACGCGCGCGATGCCCAATGGGCAGAGGCCGTCGATCGCCTGAATCAGGCTATCGCCAAGCCCGGGGGCGACGACCTGAAGGTGGACGCGCACCTGCGCCTGGCCACGATTCTCGACGAACACCTCGGTGATCCCGAGCGCGCGCAAGCTCACCTCGACTCCGTGCTCGCCGCGGAGCCGAGCAACCGCGGCGCGCTCGAGCGACTGCTCTCGCTGCAAAAGCGGCAGAAAAAATTCGATGCCGCCGCGGAGACGGCGCAAAAGCTGGTGCGCGTTTCGCCCGAACTCAATGTTCGCGTACAAGCGCTCGTCGAGGTCGGTCGTTTGGAGCGCGCGCGGGGGCAAGCCGCAGCCGCGCTCCAGGCCTACGAGCAGGCGGTGGCGCTGGTGGGAGTCAATGGCGCGGCCGCCTCGGAGTTGCGCGAACTCTTGCAAGCGGAGGGACGCAGGCCGGCCGGCACCCAGCTGGCGCGCTACGCGGCGGCGCTCACGCGCTTCGTCGA
>DASYCR010000200.1:0-2397 GCA_036500095.1 Polyangiaceae bacterium | reverse complement strand
GTGGGAGATTCGAGCAGAATCGGGCCGCCGAACGGCACCAACGTGCGAAACGTCGCCGCCAGCGCGGCTTGGCCGCCAGAAACCAGAACCACGTCCTTAGCGCTCGCGCCGCCGCCCACGTCGCGCGCGAACCAAAGACGGAGCTCCGGGTGCCCTTCTGGCGGCAAGCGATCCCACGCGCGCGCGTTGGCCGCGGCACGCCGCGCCGCTTTGCTGAGCAGGCTGAGCGGTTGCAGCGACACGTCCGGGTAGCCACTTCCGAGCGAGAGCATCCCGGGCGCCGGCAGCTCGAAGGCGGTACTCGAAGCTGCATCGCTCGCTGGGCCGAGCACCGTGAGCTGCCAAGAGGAGTCGGTTCGCGCGCCTTCGCTCACGCGTTCGGCCACGTAAGTTCCGTCACCCGGACGGGTGACGACGCGCCCCTCGCGCGCGAGCTGCGCCATCGCGCGGTGAACGGTCACGGGGCTAGCCGCGTACTCCGCGCTGAGCTCGCGCACCGAAGGCAGCAACGCACCGGGCGACAGCAGCGCCAAGCGACGCCGCAGGTCGGCGGCGATGCGCACGTCTGCTTTCGAGGACTTGCCGTTCGCAGAAAAGCTGTTATCTATTTTCATGTCGGAACTGAGTAACGATACTCTTCGGGAATCGATAACGCTACGAAGCCTTTGGCGGCGTGTTTCTCAAGCCTTTGCTGGTATGGGCGCGGCCATCTTAGGAGTCGCGTGTTTTAGTCTTACTGTACCAGCTACCCGAGCTGCAGTGCCGGAGCTGGGGGCATTGTTCGTCGGCGCGGGGCGCTCCGTGGTCGCTGGCGGCCTCGCGCTCACGCTGCTGGCCGCGCGCCGCGAGCGGGTGCCGGCGCGCGCAGATCTCATTCCGCTGTCGCTGGTTGCCCTCGGCGTCGTCTTCGGGTTCCCACTTTGCAGCGCGATCGCGCTGCGCTCGGTGCCCGCGGTGCATGCGCTCGTGATCATCGGGCTCGTGCCGATGGCGACCGCGCTGGTTGCCGTGCTCCGCAACGGCGAGCGCCCTGCGCCAACGTTCTGGCTCGCATCTTCGTGCGGCGCGCTGGCCGTGCTCGCGTTCGGGCTCACGCAAGCTTCACTGCATTTCGAGCCCGCGGACGCTTGGCTCGTCGCGGCGGTGCTGAGCGCCGCTTTCGGCTACGGCGAAGGCGCGCGGCTCACGCGCAGGTTGGGCGGATGGCGCGTGATTTCTTGGGCGCTCGTGCTCTCGTTGCCGCTGACGCTCGCGCTCTCGGTCGTCGCGCTCGAGCAGCACCCTCTAGCGGCTCATGTCAGCGCCCGCGCGCTCCTAGGCTTCGCTTACGTCGGCGTGGTCAGCATGTATCTGGCTTATTTTGCCTGGTATCGTGGGCTCGTGCGCACCACCATCGCGCGCGCGAGCCAGGTTCAGCTAGCCCAGCCGGTGCTCGGCCTGTTCTGGTCCTGGCTGCTCCTGGGCGAAAGCGTGAGCACGGCAATGCTCGTGACCGCGAGCTTCGTGCTGTTCTGCGCTGCCTGCGCGAGCCGGGCGCGCGTGCGCATTTCCTAGTGGACTTGCCGCACCTCCTGGGGCATTCCCCCCTCGAGTCATGATCCGGACCGTCGACCTAGGCAAATCTTATGGCGCGCGCGCGCTCTTCGAAGGCGTGAGCCTAGAGCTGAATGAAGGCTCGCGTTACGGCCTGGTCGGCGCCAACGGCTCGGGCAAGACCACGTTCATCCGTGTCATCTCCGGGGACGAGCCGGCCACGAACGGAACCTTCTCGTACCCGAAGCGCGCACGCGTCGGCGTCCTGCGCCAAGATCACTTCCTCGACGATCAAGCCAAGATCCTGCACGTTGCCATGATGGGCGACACGCTGGTGTGGAAAGCGCTCGAGGAGCGTAACCAGATCATCGATCACGACGCCGTGGGCAACCTGGCCGAGCTGGAAGACATCATCAGCACGCACGACGGCTACACGCTCGAAGCGCGCGCGACTTCCATCCTCGAGGGCCTCGGCATTCCCCTCGCTTCGCACCAGCAAAAGCTCAGCACGTTGTCCGGTGGCTTCAAGCTGCGCGTGCTCTTGGCGCAAGTGCTGATCGGCGGCCCAGACGTGCTCTTGCTCGACGAGCCGACCAACCATCTCGACATCTTGTCGATTCGTTGGCTCGAGAAATTCATGGCCGGCTACCGCGGCACGGCGCTGATCATCTCCCACGACCAGCGCTTCCTCGACAATATCGCGACGCACATTCTCGATGTCGATTACGGCACGGTGACGAGCTACGTCGGCAATTACGCCAAGTTCGTGATTGAAAAACAGGCCGTTCGTGAGCGCAAAGAAGCGGAAATCGCGCGCCAACAAAAGATCATCGCGGAAAAGCGCGCCTTCGTCGATCGCTTCGG
>DASYCR010000199.1:0-5722 GCA_036500095.1 Polyangiaceae bacterium | reverse complement strand
CGTGCGATTCGGGCCAGCAGTGCGTGCACGGCGCGTGCAAGGCACCCTGTGACGGCGTGGTGTGTCCCGCGCCGACCGTGTGTTTGGTGGGCGTGTGCAGCGATCCGTGCATAGGGGTCAACTGCGGCGCGGGCAAGGTGTGCGACAAGGGCGTGTGTCTCTCGAGTTGCACGTGCAATCCGTGCGCGGCGGGCACCGCGTGCGCGGCGGACGGGCGCTGCGTCCCGACCGGCTGTGAAAAGCTGACGTGCGCGGCGGGTCAGACTTGCCAGGCAGGTGCGTGCGTCGACGCGTGCCTCAGCGCGGTCTGCCCGGCCGGGCAAAAATGTCAGATGGGTGCTTGCATCGACGCCTGCACGGGTGTGACCTGTCCAACCGGACAAAAGTGCACGGCAGGTAGCTGCGCGGACTCGTGCGCCGGCGTCACCTGCGGACCGGGTCTGAAGTGCACTCCGGGCACCGACAATCAGGGCAGCTGCGTGGACGCCTGCCAGGGCGTGGATTGCGGCGCCGGCAAGAAATGCAACGCCGGCACCTGCGGCAGCGATTGCCTGGGTGTCACGTGTCCGGCGCCCGAGGTGTGCATGGCCGGTGCCTGCGTGGATCCGTGCGCCAACTTGACCTGCGCCGCGACGGAAGTGTGTCGCGCCGGCGCGTGCGTCGATCGCTGCGACGGGGTCATGTGTACGGCCGGCCAAACGTGTCAATTCGGAGTGTGCGGTGGGACCGCGCCGAGTTCGGGCGGCAGTGCGGGCACGAACGGCGCGAGCGCGGGGGGCAGCGGTGGCGCCGCGAGCGGTGCGTCCGGAGTCGGCGCGGGCGGCGCGAGCGGCAGCACGAGCACCGGGGGCAGCACCGGCAAGGGCAAGGGCGACACCTCGCACACGACCCAAGCCGGCTGCGGCTGCCGTCTGCCAGGCGGTGACGACGAGGATGGCCGTGACGGGCCACCCATCGCGCTGGCATTGCTCATGACGGCGCTCGTCGCGCGGCGCCGCGCGGAGCGGGCACAATGAGAGCCAAGCTCGCAGCCGCGCTGGCGTTGCTCGCCCTGGCTTCAGCGTGTGCCTCGAAGACACCCGACAAAAAGCCGGGCGGCACGGTGATGGCTGCCGGCGCGTCCGGCGGCAGCGGCGGCAGCGGCACGATGCCTGGCGGCGGTAGCGCGGGTCTTCGTATCGATCTGCCGGACGGGAGCGCCGCCAGCGGCGGCACAGGAACGTCGGAGGGCGGTACGCGCGACCCGAATTCGTGCGACGAGGCCGTGAAGTTTCGCACGTACCTCGGCTGCGAATATTTCCCGACCGTGCTCGGCAACGTGGTGCGCTCGTCCTTCGACTTCGCGGTGGTGGTGGCCAACGCGGGCACCACGCCGGCCGACGTCACCGTGACCGGGCCGAACGCGTTCACGGCCACGGCCACGGTCGCGGCGCAAGGGCTCTCGGTGATCGCGCTCCCGTGGGTGGCGGATCTGAAGGGGCCCGCCGTGACTGCCTCGTGTGATTCGTCCGCCCCGTTCACCACGTCCGTGCTCTCGCGCGGCGGCGCGTACCATTTGACGGCGTCGCATCCCGTGGCCGCCTACCAATTCAACCCGCTGGAATTCAGCGCGAGCGGCGGCCCGCCGGGCAAGGATTGGAGCAACTGCGTCCTCGGCTCGACGAGCACGCTCTGCGAGTGCAACTCGTATTCGAACGACGCGTCCTTGCTCTTGCCCGTGAACGCGCTGTCCGCGAACTACACGGCGTTCACTTGGCGCGACGAAGGCATGTCGAAGCCCGTGTACATCGCGGTGACCGCCGTCAGCGACCAGACGGAAGTCGCCGTCAAACTCGGTCCGAACGCGGCGACGCTGGCCGGCCCCGCGGGCTCGGGCCTCAGCGCGCAAACGGCGAACGCCGTATTCACCGTCAACCTCGACGCGGGCGACGTGCTCGAGCTGCAAGCCGTCGCGGGCTCGGATCTGAGCGGCACGCAGGTGCAGTCCACCTCCGACACCAAACCCATTCAGGTCATGACCGGTAGCCCGAGCGCGAACGTGCCGCACGACAACGTGCCCTCCACCGATCACATCGAGGAGATCGTGCCGCCTGCGGAGTCGCTCGGTCACGACTACGTGGTGACGGTGCCCACCGGCCCGTACGGCAAACCGGTCGAGCACGTGGTGCGGCTGTACGGGCACGCGACCGCCACCGACCTGAGCTACTTTCCCGCGACGCCCGCGGGCGCGCCCAGCACGCTCGCGCCGTACGCGGTCGCGGAGTTCGCGGTCACCAGCGATTTTGGGGACTTTCAAGTCCAGGGTACGCAGCCGTTCGCGGTCGGCTCGTTCCTGGTCGGTGGTCAGTTGCTCGATCCGGGCGCCCCCAAGAACAACAGCGCCGGCGATCCGTCGGAGAGCTTCACGACGGCGCTGCCGCAATACCGCGACAGCTACGTATTTTTGGCGCCGATCGACTACGAGAACAACTTCGTCGACGTCGTCGCGCCGGCAGGGACCACGCTCACGCTCGACGGCACGGCGGTCGCCGCGACGACCGCGCAGCAGCTCGCCGGGCGCTCGCCAGACGGCGTGAATCCGCTCGGCTTCGACATCTATCGGATCTTGCTCGACGCGGGCCCGAGCCAAGTCGGAGCGCACGTGCTCACGGCCAGCGCGCCAGTCGGGATCCAGGTCGTGGGCTATGGTCGCTTCACGAGTTATCAATACCCGGGCGGCCTGAATCTCAATCTGATCGCCGATCCGCCGCCGCCGATCATCCCGAAATAGCGTATCCGACGGGTGGAGCGCGCTCGGCCCCCCCGCGCGGCGAGCCTCGATTTGGGGTTTGCGAGGCGGCATTCCAAAACCAATTGCCGCGTTCGCGCGTATGGAAGGCGTGGAACGCGTCATGCCCTCGGAAATGACCGATACACTCTCGGACGTGCTGCGCGCCGTGCGCCTCACGGGGGCCGTATTTTTTAGGGTCGACGCCTCTGCGCCCTGGGTCGCCGACACGCCGGCCGCCAGCACACTCGGGCCGCACCTGATGCCCGGCGTCGAGCACGTGATCGAATACCACGTCGTGACCGCGGGTTCGTGCTGGGGCGGGCTCCTGGGCGAGCCGGCCGTTCGCTTGGAGGCGGGGGACATCATCGTGTTTCCGCAGGGAGACGCGCACGTGATGTCGAGCGCGCCCGGCATGCGGGGCCCCGTCGACATCGAAGCGTTTCGCGCGGCGCAGCTCGGGCGCTTGCCCGTGTCCGTCTCGATGCAAGGAGGGGGGCGAGAGCGCGCACAACTGGTGTGCGGGTTCCTCGGCTGCGACGCGCGGCCGTTCAATCCGCTGCTTGCGGCGTTGCCGCGGGTGGTTCACCTGCGCGGCTTGAGCGAGGCTGGCTCCGTGCTGCGCCGTTTGGTGGAGCTCGCGGTCGCCGAGACGGGCACACCCACGGCGGGCAGCGATTGCGCGCTGGCCCGGCTGAGTGAGCTCTTGGTGATCGAGGTCGTGCGCCGCTATGTGGCTGAGCTTCCCGCTGAACACGCGGGGTGGTTCGCGGGGCTGCGCGACGAAAGCGTGGGTCGCGCGCTGCAGCGCATTCACCAGCGGCCCGCGCACCCCTGGGGTTTGCAAGAGCTCGCCAAGGAGGCGCGCATCTCGCGCTCTATTTTCGCCGCGCGCTTTGCGCATTTCGTGGGCGTGCCGCCCATTCAGTACTTGGCCCAGTGGCGCATGCAGTTGGCCGCCTCTTTGCTCAAGACCAGCAACGCGAGCCTGGCCGAGATAGCCGAGCACGTCGGCTACGGTTCGGAGGCCGCGCTGAGCCGCGCGTTCAAGCGCTTCGTCGGCGTGGCGCCCGCTCCTTACCGGCGCGGCGAGCTTCGCTCGAGCTGAAGAGTCACGGACCCTTGGCGCTCGGTTCTTACGCCAAGAACAATTCGCTCGGGTGCCGCGGGAAACCGACGACAAAGCCCATGGTGTAGCGGGCGTTGAGCTCGCTCAGCGCGCAAAAGTCCGAGCGCCCGTCGAGCTCGTAGCGGAAGGCATCGACGCCGAAGGGGCCGAAGTAGCCGGCGGCAAACAGCGCGTGCGCGACGCGCTCGCCGCACCCGAACAGCGCGTTCGTCTCACCGGCGCTGAGCTCGTCGGGCAGCGCAAGCCTTGTCGCGCGGTACACGCCGCGCTCGCTCACGTCTTGTACGCAGGCGCGTCCGAGCTCGTGCCGGCCGTCGCGCCACACGAAGCCGTGCAGACTGAGCTCCAGCGTGGGCGTGACCAGCGGCTCGACGATCAGTCCGCCCTGGCGCAGCGAAGCGTCGACCCACGCCCACTCCTTTTGGCTGAGCTCGCCGCGAGCGCGCAGCTGTCCGCGGCCCGCGAAGCTGAGCGGGCGTTTCATCAGCCACGGGCGCTCGGCGCGTTCGAGCAACGCGCGGAGCTCGCCGCGATTTTCGAGGTAGCGCTGTTCGGGCAAGCCGCGCGCGAGCTCGTGCGCGAACGAGCGATGATTGACGCGCCGGAGCAACTCGGGCGCCGGGTGCGGCTCCGGCTCGACGCCGCAGGCTCGCAAGGTTCTGACGGCGCTCGGCGTCGGACACCAAGCGCGACCGATGTACTCCGCGGGATTCGCAACGCCGTCCGTGACGAGTCTGTCGCGCGGACCGAGCAACGAGCGCGCCCCGGCACCGTATTGAGCGAGCTGCGCGAGCAAGCGCGCGGGCGGACTGTGACCCTTGAAGCCGGGGCGTGCGAGCTCGAGCTCGGCGTCCAAGTTCAAGACCCAAGCAAAACGGCGCGCGGCGGCGGTCATGCCTTGCTCGAGCTGAGCGGCAGGCGTCCCTTGGGCTCGGGTTGGTAGGCCGCGAGCGCGCGCAGGAACTCCGGTGACATGCCGGCCTTCTCGCGCACTCCGGTCGCGATCGGCGTGCCGTGCATCACCCAGGGCGAGAGCGGCGGCGGCAAGTGCGAGGCCCACTCTGCGAAATCGCAGCCGCCCGTCCAGCGCGAGAACCAGCGCGTCGCAAAACGCACGTGGCCGATTTCTTCCGCCGCGACGCGTTCTTGAACGCGCGCACCCGCCTCGTCGCCGGCGAGTCGAAAGCGCTCGGCGAAGTCCGACGCATATTCGAGGTTCGCGGCCTCGAGGCCCATGCCCATCACGGCGACGAACGCGAGCTTGCTTGGGCAGGCCGGTACGCGCTTCCAAAACCAATCGCGCACGCCGAAATCACCGACGCGCGCGCCGAGGGACTCGATGTGCTCGCGATACAAATTCATGTGCCGGATCTCATCCAGGCAAATCCCGAGCAGGCCCTTGCGGAACTCGAGCTCCGCATCACAAAACGCCAAGAGCGCCCAGCACATCAGCTCGGCCGCCTGCAATTCGTGGTGAAAGAAGGCGTGCAGGGTGCGCGCGCGATAGTACGGATCCTTGAGCGCTTCTTGTTTGGGGGTGCGCTCACCGCGCCGCGCAAGCCGAAAATTCGCCGGCCTGCCCGGCGCGTCGAGCCGCGTCGGCGTCGCGCGTTCACGAAACTGCGTGGGCACGGGCGGAGGCGCGAGCTTCACGGCCAGCTCCGCGCTCAAGATGTAGTTCTGCGCCCAGCCCTCGACGTCGTCGGCCGGCGTGCTCAGCTCGTGCTCCACGCCGCGGTTCTACGTGAATTTCACGCGGAAAGGGAGCCGGCGCGACGCAGAGCGACTGATGTCGTACGTTTGCAGCGTGCCCAAGCGTAGCCGTG
>DASYCR010000198.1:0-2033 GCA_036500095.1 Polyangiaceae bacterium | reverse complement strand
GTTCGACGCGAACTCCTCGCGCAGGGCTTCGTGTTCTTGGCGAAAGCGGCGCAACGTGGGCAGCGCGGGCCAGCCGAAGAGCGCAAGCTCGCCGGCCATCGCCAGCTTGACCCACAGTGGCGAATACAGCGTGCCGTCGAGATCGACGAGCCATGCGTCATGGCTCCGTGTTGCCATGCATGCGTCATATCGCGGCTGCCGGCAGCCAGCCACCGCTATGGCGGAGCCCGGATCTTGTGCCAAAGTGGCCCGCTACGCAGCATGCGAGTCCTGGTCACCGGCGCCGCGGGCGCGATTGGACGGCCCGTCTGCGCGACGCTCGTCGCGCGAGGCCACCAGGTGCGCGCCTTCGACCGCGTGCCCACACCGGAGGTGGAAGACGCTCGCGTCGGTGCGATCGAGGACGCCGACGCGGTCAACAGCGCCTGTAGCGGCGTCGACGCGCTCGTACACCTGGCGGCCATCACGGACGACGCGCCTTTCACGCTGTTGGTTCCCCCCAACGTCCTCGGCCTATTTCACGTGCTCGACGCTGCGCGCGTGCATCGGCTCAAGCGCGTGGTGCTAGCGAGCTCGGTTCAAGTCGTCTCAGCGGGCGCGCCGGGCTTGCGCACGGGCGAACAATCCTCTCCGCGGAATCACTATGCGCTGACCAAGCTTTGGGCTGAGCGCATGGGTGAGATGTACGCGCGCGCGTACTCGATGAGCATCGTCGCCGCTCGCATCGGCTGGATGGTGCGCAATCCGGCTGAAGCCGCGCGTATCTGCGAGCGAGGCTATTTTCACAGCTACGTGAGCCGGCGGGACGTCGCGGATTTCGTGGCGCTGGCCCTGGAAGCGAGCGAGCTCGACTTCGCGGTGCTGTATGCGGTTGGACCCGACGGTCGTGACGTGTTCGACCTCGACGCGCCTCGCCGCCTAATCGGCTACGAGCCGAAGGACGCTTGGCCGAGCGGGCTGCCGTTTCCGTTTGAAGTACCGACGGCACCTGGGAAAGGCTGAGCGGTCACTCACGTGCCTTGCCGAAGATCTTCGAGTTTTCGGGCACGGAGCGCACGATCCAAACGTTGCCGCCGATCGTCGAGCCTCGGCCAATCACGGTGTCGCCGCCCAAAATAGTGGCCCCCGCGTAGATCGTGACGTCGTCCTCGATGGTCGGGTGACGCTTCGCGCCTTGCGCGCCGGACGCGCACTCCGAGCGACGCGCGCTGAGCGCGCCCAGCGTCACGCCCTGAAACATCTTGACCGAGCGACCGATCACCGACGTTTCACCGATCACGACGCCGGTACCGTGATCCAGAAAAAATCCCTCCCCGATCTGCGCGCCCGGATGGATGTCGACGCCGGTCCGACCGTGCGCGTATTCTGAAATGATACGCGGCACGATCGGCACGCCTTCGTTGTAAAGCACGTGTGCGATGCGATAGGCGGTGATCGCCTCGATCACCGGGTAGCTGAACACGATCTCTTCCACGCTCTTGGCGGCCGGATCCTTCTCGAACGCGGCCATCACGTCCACGTTGAGCACGCGCCGAATCTCGGGCAGCTTGTGCATCAAGCGGAGCACGACCTGTTCGCTGAAATCCGTGGAGCGCGGCGCCAGCGCACGACCGCTCCGCTCCTCGTAGCTCAACGCGCGCTCGATCTGCTCGACCAGCGCTTCATAGGCTGGGTACATATGCTCGCTGAGGCCGTAGCGGAGGTTTGCGCGCGCGAGCGAGCGAGTACTATAGAACCCCATGAAGATCGCGGGCTTCAGGTGATTATAGGCTTCGATTACGGCGCGCTTGTTGGGCAGCGCGGCGCTCTCGAGATTGTTGATCTCGAGCGGGGCGTCGTAGCTCCGAACCACGCCGTCGATGGCCTGCTCGAGCTCGCGGACGCGATCGGGAGGGGCGCTGGTCATGGCGGATCTATAGCACCCGCGCGGGACGCGAGAAGCGGCCGGCGGCTGCTATGCGCAGAGAGACTGGCGGACCGAACGCTAGTTCGTCGTCACCACGACACCGAGCGTCGTTGTCGGCATCGTTCCC
>DASYCR010000197.1:0-1884 GCA_036500095.1 Polyangiaceae bacterium | reverse complement strand
TCGCGACGCTGGACAACGAAGCTGACGCGGATGCAGAAGCGCTCTGGTCCGAGGAAATCCGTAAGCGACTCGAAGAGATCGATTCGGGGGCAGTTCGTCCAATTCCGTGGGCCGAAGCTCGGCGCCGCATTTTGAGCGCTGCAGGCCGTGGCCCGAACTCTTGAGATCCACCCGGCAGCGGAACTGGAGGCAGCGGGCGCCGCGCGGTACTACGCGGAACGCAACCCAAACGCGTCGCGTGCCTTTATGCAGGAGCTCGACGCGGCCGTCGAGAGACTTGAGCACGAGCCGCACGTGCACACCTCGCACATCTACGGAACTCGTCGCGTTCTTCTTCGAACTTTTCCGTTCAGTATCGTGTATCGGTTCGATGAGCACCGCGTTTTGATAGTTGCGATCGCCCACGGGAGTCGTCGACCAGGGTATTGGGTCAAGCGCATCCGAGATTGAAACGGGCTCTGTCTAACTCACGCCCTGAGGCTGACCGCAAGGGTCAGGGTGAGGACTGAGCGGCGAAGCGGAGCAGCGGGGAGCCGCGTTTTTGGAGAGCGGAGAGGTAGCGGGATTCGTCGTAGGGAACGCGGTCGAGCCAGCAACGCCAGAGGACGCGGATCCATTTGAAGGCGAGGGCACGGACGGCGGCGTTGTGAGAGGCGCCTTTGGCTCGGTGGTGCTGGTAGAAGGTCTTGGCCCAGAAGGAGGTGGGGATGGTTTGCTCGGTCCACTCGACGAGCGTTTGGCGGATGAAGGTGGAGCAGGAGAAACGCCAATGGACCCAGCACTGATTGCCGCTGCGTTCGGTGACGGGAGCGATGCCGACCTACTTCTGGAACGCCACGGCGTTGGGGAAGCGCTCTCGACGCTCGCCGAAGGCGACGAGCAAGCGCGGTGCGAGGGCCGGGCCCGCACCTGGGAGCGCCTTGAAGAGTTCGAAGTCCGGCAGCTTCGTCGCGCGCGCGGCGATTGCGGCGCCTCCGCGTTGCAGCTGACGAGGGCCTCGCTTACGTTCGGGCCTCGCAGCTGTCCACGCCGCCGTCGTGGCACGCTTTCGGGAGAGGGACGCGCATGAACAACCTGAGTCACCATTTCCACGCGCAAGCCTGCAACAGCGCGTGGTCCAACCTGCGGCTCCTGCGGGCGTGCGCCGCGCTCGACGACGCGGAGTTTGCCGCGCCGCGCACCGGCTTCTTCCCGTCGCTCAAGGACACGCTGAACCACATCGTGACGGTTGACTGGCTGTACGTCGACGCGCTCGAGCGCGCCGTCGCCGGCCGGCCGGTGAACCCCGACGCCGCCCGCTTCTTCGAGCCGCCCGCGCCGTTCGCCACCTGCGCCACGCTCGCGCCAGCGCAGCGCGAGGTCGACCGGCGGCTCATCGCGCTCTGTGCCGACCTCACCGACCTCTCGCCGACCGTGTCGATCCAGCGCGCCGACCACGTGCAGCGCGAGCCGCTCGTGCGCGTGCTCGCCCACTTGTTCCAGCATCAGATCCACCATCGTGGCCAAGCCCACGCGATGCTCGCCGGCACGGCCGTGAAGCCACCGCAGCTCGACGAGTTCTTCCTCGCCGAAGAGGCGCCGTTGCGGGCGGAGGAGCTTGCAGCCCTCGGCCTGCGCGAGGCCGACATCTGGCCCGACGCGCCGAGTGCGCGCGCAGCCGACGACACCTGAGGCTGACCGCAAGGGGTTAAGGTGATGACTGAGCGACGAAGCGGAGCAAGAGGGAGCCGCGTTTTGGGAGGGCGGAGAGGTAGCAGTATCTTGCCCGTGGCGAGGCGGTGCTACCTCACCCACTCGCAATCACTCGCCACGTCGTTCCTTCGCGCGCAGACTTCGCTGTTGCCAGTGGAAGTACCCCTGAACGAGGCCTAACCTTGCTCGCCT
>DASYCR010000196.1:0-2161 GCA_036500095.1 Polyangiaceae bacterium | reverse complement strand
ACGGTCAGCATCGAAGCGCGTGACGGTGTCACGACCGGTATCAGCGCCCAGGATCGCGCGCACACGGTGCGCGTCGCGAGCAACCCGCAGGTTTCGCCGGCGGAGCTCGTGGTACCCGGCCACATTTTCCCGCTGTTATCGCGGCCCGGCGGCGTGCTCGTGCGCGCGGGGCAGACCGAAGGCTCGGTCGATCTGGCGCGGCTCGCGGGGCTCACGCCGGCGGCCGTTATCTGCGAGATCATTCGCGACGACGGCGCGATGGCGCGCATGCCCGATCTAGAAACGTTCGCTGCGCGTCATGGCTTGCGCATCCTCACGATCGCGGATCTGATCTCGTATCGCCTACAAACGGAGCGTCTCGTCGCGCGCCTGCTCGAGGGCGCGATCACCTTGGATCGCACGGGCAGCACGTGGCGCTCGATCGTCTTCGAGGCGGAGCACGGCCGGCGGCAAATCCTGGCGTTGGTGAAGGGCGAGCTCCAGCGCAACGAACCGACGCTGTGTCGGATGCACGCTGGTTCGACTCTCGCGGACGTGTTCAGCTCCACGGCCCGCGACGGCGGTAAGCACCTAGACGAGGCGATCGACGCGATTGAGCGCGAGGGCTGCGGAGTGATCGTCTACCTGCCACCGCAAACGGAGCTGAGCGCCGAGCTCGAGCTCTTGCTCGAGCGCCGTGACGCCAAAAGTGCGCCGGCCAGCGTTCCTCCGTCGCTTCCGAGTCGCCCACACGGTGGCACGCTTCGCGAGTACGGCCTGGGGGCTCAGGTGTTGCGCGAGCTTGGCCTGACTCGCATCCGCCTCTTGACCAACAATCCCCGCAAGATCGCCGGCATTCAGGGCTACGGGCTGGAACTCGTCGAGAGCGTGCCGCTCATGTCGATGCAAAGCAGCGCTTGACTCGCTACTCCGGTGCCCGTGCTAGCATCTGCGCGCGAGGAAACGCATGCCCCCAGCGGAAAACGCTCCAGAGACCCTCAGCGGTACACTCGTCGCCGACAGCGGCACGCGCTTTGCCATCGTCGCATCACGCTTCAACTCGTTCATCGTCGAGCAGCTGCTCGCGGGAGCGCTCGACGGCCTGCTGCGCCACGCCGTACCCGCGGATCACATTCGTATCGTTCGCGTGCCAGGCGCGTGGGAGATTCCGTTTGCGTGCGCTCGGCTCGCCAAGAGCAAAAAGATCGACGCGGTGATCGCGCTGGGAGCGGTGATACGCGGTGCGACTCCGCATTTCGATCAGGTGGCGAGCGAGGTTTCGCGAGGCGTCGGACGCGCCGGAGTCGAGAGCGGCAAGCCAGTCGTGTTCGGTGTACTCACGACCGACACGATCGAGCAAGCAGTCGAGAGGGCAGGCACCAAGGCGGGCAACAAGGGCTTCGATGCCGCGCTGGCCGCGATCGAGATGGTCTCGCTTTGCCGCGCGCTCGATCAAGCCGGGCTCTGAGCGGATCGGCTGATGGGCGCCCGTACGCAAGCCCGCGAAGCGGCACTCCAGATGCTCTACGCGGTCGAAGCGAGCGGCCTCGACGTGAGCCGCGCGATCGCAGACTTTTGGGCGGAGCTGCCGGCCGAGGACGCGGACGGCCGCAGCTATGCTGACGAGCTCGTGCGGGGCGTACTCAGCGAGCTCGAAAAGACGGACGAAGAAATCAAGAAAGCCAGCCAAAATTGGCGCCTCGAGCGCATGACGCGCGTGGATCGCAACGTCTTGCGCATCGGGACTTGGGAGCTCTTGTGGCGACGCGACGTGCCGCGCGCGGTGATCCTGGACGAAGCGGTCGAGATCGCGAAGCGGTTTGGGACCGAAGAGAGCGGGGCTTTCGTCAATGGGGTGTTGGATCGTGTCGCGGAGAACGTGGGTCGAACGGATACGGAGGGCGACGCGACGACGCGTCCGCTTGAGGGTTGAGCGATTGGATCTTCGGTTTACCCCGCCGGAACTTCGCAAGCTCGATCTGTCCGGGACCGAGGTGCTGGTCGCGTCGCTCGCGAGCGACGAGCGGCCGCCCCATGGCGTGGCGGGGCTGCTCGACTTTCGCTTGGCGGGTCATGTTTCCAGGCTGATACGTACGGGTTTTGCGGTCGGCGAGATCGGTGAGGTGCTGCTGATCCCCGGCAAGCCGAAGTTGCCGTTCGACAAGCTGCTCTTGTTCGGCAT
>DASYCR010000195.1:0-1619 GCA_036500095.1 Polyangiaceae bacterium | reverse complement strand
TGGGGCCTACGCTCTTCAACGGCGCGCTCGCTTCGTATCGCCCGCGTAGGGCTCGCCGGTAGCCTTCGCGCGCGCCGATGCCGAGCACGAGCAATAGCGGGAGAAAGCGAAGCCGGCTGCGCCGCAGGCGACGACCTGCCCAACTGGCCGCGCCAGCGAGGCAGAGAAACGAGAGCAGGATGAGCTCAGCTCGTAGCGGGCTCGCGGGGATCTCCAGCACCCTTTCGGTGATGAGCTCGGCCCACGCGCAGCTCGCCGCGGTGACCCAAAGCACTTGCGTCCAAAGCGCTTCGGGCCAACGCCGCGTGCGAGTCATCGCGCGTACGATACGGCGGAAATCGGCGCTCGCAAGGTCAGCCTTGCGCTGAACGGGCACTCCGGTCTGAGCGCGGCCGAGTGGTTGGCTGAGCAAGGGTCGGCTACGCTACGCGCGGCCGAAGATGTTTGCGCGTCCCCCACCGCTCGCCTGGCTCGTGCTGGCGATGCCGGCCTTGCTGTCGGCTTGTGGCAGCGACAAACTCGTCGAGAGCGCTGCGCCTGATGATCCCGGCACGCCGTTTCCTGGCGTGGGCTCGACGTCGGACGGAAGTAGCGCGTGCGGCTATGTCGATACGCTCTCGGTCGAGCGCGCTGCGTGTGGCTTCCAAACCGGCGCGCGAGCGGCTGATACGCTGGGGGATTTGGCGCAGGCCCGAACTGCGATCAAGCACGTGATTGTGGTTGTCCACGAGAACCATTCTTTCGACAATATGTTTGGCGTGACCGGGCACGGGCTCGACGGCCTGGCGCCGGGGACCAGCAATCCGAACGGACTCGGCGGCAGCGTGAGCTCGTTTCATCTGACGCGTTTGTGCACGTCGGATCCGGAGCACAGTTACGAGGCGATGCACGCCGAATACGACGACGGACGCATGGATGGTTTCGTGACCGTCGCGGGCAGCACCGCCATGGGTTACTACGACGACGCCGATCATCCGTTCTTCAGCTGGGTGGCCACCACATTCGCGTCCGCGGATCGGAATTTCGCGGCCGTGCTCGGTCCCACTTGGCCGAACCGGGACTACCTCTTCGCCGGGACCAGCAACGGCGTGAAGGAGACGGGTGAGCGCGCGCTCGACGCGCCCACGTTATTCGACCAGTTGAACGCAGCGGGGGTGGCGTGGGCCGACTACAGCAATGGTGCTGCGCCCGCGCTTCAAACCGATCTCGGTTGGGCCACCAATCCCCCTCAAATAAAGCCGTACGCGGACTTTTCTGGGGCGTTGGCGAGCGCTGAGCTGGAGCCCGTCGTGTTCATCGACAGCGGCGAGGACACCCACGACGAGCACCCCGGAGCCGATGGGATCGACCAAGGTGAACGCTTCGTCGCCGATCTCGTGGCTCGAGCGTTTGCGAGCCCGCTCTGGGGACAGCTCGCGATCGTGTTCACGTATGACGAGGGCGGAGGATTTTACGATCACGTGCCCCCACCGTCAGCGTGCATCGCGGCGCCTGCGGAGACTCAATTCGACCGGTTTGGCTTTCGTATCCCGCTGATCGTGATCTCGCCCTATGCGCGCGCGGGCTACGTTTCGCATGAGGTGCACAGCTTGACCAGCATCACGCGCTTGATCGAAGGG
>DASYCR010000194.1:0-2713 GCA_036500095.1 Polyangiaceae bacterium | reverse complement strand
AGGGATCGAGTAACAACAAAGCGCTCGAAATCGCGGCACGCGAACGTTCGTCCCTAAATGGCTGCGTGATTCAAACCTACTTCAACGGTCACAGTGACGTCGGAGCCAGCGCAACGCTGGTCGGGGAACTCGCCGCAAATGCCGTGTGGACGGTGTGCAGCAGCGCGCTCACGAGCTCACTCGGAGCAATCTGCGCTCAAACGGCGAACCTCACGTTCAACGGCAACGACGCGATCGTCCTCGCCTGTGACGGAACGACCATTGACGTGATCGGTCAACTCGGCTTCGATCCGGGAACGTATTGGGGCATTGACGACACTCGCACCGCCGATCACACGCTGCGTCGCCTGTGCAGCATGACCCAAGGCGACGCTATTGCCGACGATGCCTTCGACCCCGCGCAAGAGTGGCAGGGATATCCAATCGATTCGTTCGACGGTTTGGGCGCGCTTAACTGTGACGCCCAGACGGATCAATGAGACAACGCGCTCACGCAACTTCCGCGCTGGCGGCCGGCTCGGACGCCGGGGCGGTCGTGTCGCGGCCATGCGAGGCTGCGAGCGAATCGCTGCGCGTCACGGCGTTCTCGTTCACCTTGACGCTGACCAGACGTGATACGCCGGGCTCGCCCATCGTCACGCCATACAGGACGTCCACGCTTTGCATGGTCTTCTTGATGTGCGTGATCAGGATGAACTGCGAACTCGCCGTCATCGTACGGATGCTCTCGTTGTAACGAGCCACGTTCGCCTCGTCGAGGGGCGCGTCGACCTCGTCCAAAATGCAGAAGGGCGAGGGGCGATGCTGGAAGATCGCGAAGATCAGCGAGACTGCGGTGAGCGCCTTTTCACCGCCGCTCATCAGTTCGATGTTGCCGAGCTTCTTGCCCGGTGGCTGCGCAACGATCTCTACGCCGCTGCCCAACATGTCCTCCGGATCGGTGAGCACTAGCTCGGCGCGGCCACCTTGGAAGTGGCGTGCGAACGTCTTCCTGAACAGAGCGTTGACCGCTTCAAACGTCTCCTTGAAACGCCGGCGTGACTCGCGATTCATGTGACGGATGGCGTGCTCGAGTTCCTCCAGCGCCTTCTCGATGTCGACCTTCTGCGTATTGAGCTCGACGAAACGTCGCTCGGCGTCGTCGTGCTCTGCTTTCGCATCGAGATTGACCGGACCCATGCGATCGATGAGCTGTGACAACTCCTCGATCCGGCGGCGATGTTCGGAATCGGGTGCGGAGCGCGCGTGGTAGTCGCCCACGACGCGGCGTAGATCGAGCCCGCGGAAGCGCTCGTGAATCGTGCGCAGCAAATGTTCGCGCTCGAGCGCGATGCGCTGCACGGCCATCTCGTGCTTCTTCACCGTTTCGTCGACGAGGCCGAGCTCGTCGCGCAGCCCCTTGAGCTCGGCTTCTTGCGCACCGAGCGCTTGCCGGACGCTTTCCAGCCCAGCGCGTGCTTCGCCGAGTTCGCCGTGCGCAACGCGCGCGGTCTCACTCGCGCCAATACGCGACTCGCGCGCTAGCATGATGCGCGCCGCGGTTTCTCCGAACCCGACGGAGGCGTCCCGAATTTCCTCGTGGAGTTTGCCGGCGCGCTCGGTGAGTTCGCTCAACGCCGCAGCGACGCGCTCACCGGCGATGCGCGCGGCTTCCGCCTGTTCGCGCACCTGCGCCAGGCGAACCTTGCGCTCGGTGACGAGCGTTGCCTGAGCGGCGACACGACCACGCCAATCAGCGGCCGTTTCCTCAGACTTTTTCAGGGATTGCGCGAGCTGCTCGAGTTCCGCGCGCAGCGTGTCGAGTTCGGCGCGTGACTCTGTCTCGGCGACAGTGGCGCTCGCCAGGAGCTTTTCCACCTCGGCACGCTCTGCCTCGAGGACGCCGAGCCGATGCTCGGCGCGCTCGATGTCCGCCAACGTGCGCGTGAGGTCCTTTTCAGCGGTAACGTGGGCGAGCTCTCCCTCATGAGCTTGTTGACGCGCGCGATCCAGCGAAGTCGTGAGCTCGCTCAAACGGCCACGCAAGGCATTGTGTTCCGCGCTGCGCTCGGCGTACTGCGCCTCCAGTCGCTCGACCTCGCCCTGCAGCTGATGCATTTCGCGTTTCTGGTCGATCATGGCCGAGGCGACTTCATCGCCACTACCACCGCTGACGACGCCGTCCGGGTGAACCACGGTGCCGTCCAGCGCCACCACGGTGGCTCCGGCGTGCCGCGCCGCAACCAGCACTGCATCGCTGGCGCTCGATACGAGCAGCGCGTCGCCGATCAAAGCACGGACCAGCGCTTCGTCGCTCGCCTGATACTGGAGCTTCTCGATGAAGCGGCAGAGCACTTGCGGGTCGTCGTGACTCGGACGCAGCGCGCCCGCCACGTACGCGGGCCGTGCGGCTATCACGTCGGCACGGCCGCGTTCCCCGAGGCGCAGCTCATCGAGCAACGCGACACCGGCTGCGTGATCCTCGACCACGACGCAGGACAAGCGCGCGCCGAGTAAGCCGGCGAGAGCGCGCGTCAGTTCAGGGGCGGTTTCTACGCGGTCCGCCACCATGCCGAGCACGCGCGGATCCTGCTTGGAAAGCAGCGCCCGCGCGCCGCCACCGACGCCCTCGAAGCGCCGGTGAAGATCGTCGAGTGCACGCAGCCGATTCCGCTTCAATCCCAGGTCGTTCTTGAGCGTGTCGACGAGGCGCTCACTGTCGAGCTGCTTCTTG
>DASYCR010000193.1:0-4163 GCA_036500095.1 Polyangiaceae bacterium | reverse complement strand
CGCCCGCGCCTGCGCCGCCCGCGCCTGCACCGCCCGCGCCTGCGCCGCCTTTGCCGGCCGTGCCGCCCGCGCCCGCGCCGCCCGCACTTGCACCGCCCGCGCCTGCACCGCCTTTACCGGCCGTGCCGCCCGCGCCCGCGCCGCCCGCGCCTGCGCCGCCGGCACCTGCCCCGCTCGCGCCGCCGCTACCACCCGTGCCGCCGACGCCACCCATGCAAGCCCCAGAGTCGCAGGTCTGCCCGCCGCTGCACTGATGACCGCAGCTCCCGCAGTTGTTGCCGTCGCTCTGCGGATCCGTGCACGCGCCGCCACACGCGATCTGCGAGCCCGGACACATGCAGCTGCCTGCCGAGCAGACTTGCCCGCCGCTGCATACGTTGCCGCACGAGCCGCAGTTTTGGCCGTTGCTCAGCGGATCGACGCAGCTCGAGCCGCACTGCGTTTGGCCCGCGGCGCACGACCCGGCGCACGCGCCGGCGGAGCACACTTGGCCCGCGGTACACGCGTTGCCGCACGAGCCGCAGTTGCTGCCGTCCGATTGCGTATCGCTGCACGCGGCACCGCACGCCGTGAGTCCGCCCTGGCAAGCGCAGCTGCCGTTGAGACAGAGCCGCCCGTTGTCGCAGGCGGTACTGCACGTGCCGCAGCTCAGGGCGCTGGTCTTGAGATCGACGCAAGCGCCGCTGCATTGCGTCTCACCCGCCGGGCAACCAGACGGCGCGCCGCCGTTTCCACCCACGCCCGTGGCGCCATCGCCCCCGGTCGATTGATCGGCGGGAGTGTTCTGATTGGCGCCGCCGACACAGCTCGAAAGCGCGCCCAGCGCGGCCAATACCAGTATCGTCTTGAGGGTGGATTTATGGTTCAAGCAAGCCTCACTTGGTGCGATCGCCTGCGCCGCGTTAGACGGTGCCGTGAGTAGTTGCTCGACCCCTCTTTTCACCCGTCATCTTGTGTCAGAGCCAGAGAATTGCGGCAGAGACGCACGGATTGTCAGCTCGTGTGTAAAGAGTCCCACCCCGGTGGGGAATTTTGGGGCGCTTTCAACCTCAACCAGCAAGCATTCCTGGGGCGCCGGGGCAAAGCCCCGCAACGTGGCACATCAGGCTCGGAGCACGAGATCGCGGAGCGGAACTGATAGCAAGACCCAACGCGAGCCGGCGGACCCGGCGCATGCTTTCCTGCAGACTGGAGAAAGGCGCGCGGCGCTCTCCGGTCAGAACTTCGCAAGGAAACAAAAAATATCAGAAGCGACCCGTTCAATTCGCGCTGCCGAGAGCGATGTCGGTATAGGCGATGCGCCCAGCTTGCCCGACGATCTGCGAGAACGAGAAGCTTTGCGGGTCGAGCATCGCGACGTCGAACGACAGCACGCCGACCTGATCGGCGGTAAGGCCGAGGGTCACGGGAGGCGTGAAGCTCGTTTGGCCCGGCAAGAGCAGCACGTCGAGTTGTTCGACGCCGCCGTTCGAGAATTCGAGTCGAACCAAGCCGTTGGTCGCAGCGACCGAATAGCTTCCGTTCGTGGGCTGCACGCTCGGCGCGCTCAGGAAGCTGTCGGTTGAAATGGTGATCGATTGCGCGGCGGCCGGCGACGCGATGCCCCGCGCGTAGACACGAGACCAGGTGCTCGCGCTGGCGCCCAAGGGTTCTGCCTGACCAGCGGCCGCGCCGGTCGCCAGAGGACTGGCTGTGGCAACGGCCCACAGCTTCGAGTCACTCAGCGCGCCGACGGCGGTCGGCACCAGGAAGGTAGCGAGCTCACCCGCCAGCGCAGGGTACAGGATGACTTGATTGCCGAGCGTGACGCCCGGCACGCCGATCACGTCCCCGGCGTACGAACCGTGATCGACGCCGATCGTCGCGTACGCGACGCGATCTTGGCTGAGCATGGGAACCTCGACCACACTTTGCTGGTCGAGAGTGAGCCCCGTGCTCACGCCAACGCCCGTCATGGTGAGCATGTCGTCGCTCAGATCAGCGGGGGTGCCCATGTCGTCGCCCTCCGCGATGACGGCGAGTAGTGTTTTCGTGGTGAGCGGCACTTGGTCAATCGTGGCCTGACACGGAGTCGGACTCTGGCTCGCCGGGCAGGTCGCGCTGAGCGCACCGTCGACCTCCAGAGTTTCGAGGTCTATCGGCAACGAGGGCGCGAAGGCCGCAACGCGGTAGTGACCTGCGGGCAGCGCGGGCAGGTTCTCGTAACCGGGAATGCTCACCGTCACAGCGCTCGTCGCGTCGGGCGGCGTGGGTAGCGCGAGCGGCACGGTCACCGCGGCCGAGTTCACGCCGGCCCAGCTGGCGGCCGTGTAGCCTGCGTGTGAAACCGTGACCGTTTGCGCGGGCGGTGTCGCGCCCAGGCCGGCGATCACCAGCCGCCCGTCGGCGCCCGTGACGCCTGCATCGCGCGCGTCGGCGCCCGAGCCGAGCTGCACCCGCGCGCCTGCTAGCGCGGCGTTCGTGGCGGAGTCGACTGCGAACACCGTGAGCGTATCGCCGAGCGGCCCACCGGAGACGCCCCCGCTCGGCTGTTGCGTTTCACCCTGCGCGACGGGGCTCGGTGCCTTGCCACTCGAGCAAGCGATGAGCAGCGATACCAAGGCCCTGCCCGACCATAGAGTCATCGACCTAGCAACGCGACGATTCATCGAGCAAGCTCCGTAAACGGCTAGCGCCCCGCCAACCGAAAGTTAACCTTAGGGCGAGCTAACGGACCCCACTTTAGCGCTTTCCAGTATGTTGTCCTCCCCGCCGCCTTCGTTCCCGACTTCGCCGACGAGCTTTGTGGGTCGCACCGGGGAACTCGCCGCAATCGAACGACTTTTCGGCGCAGTGGGCGCACGGCTAGTGACGCTGTTGGGGCCGCCCGGCATGGGCAAGACGCGCCTCGCGTTGCGCTACGGCGAGTCGGAGGCCGCGCGCCGTCACGCGGGCGGCGTGTGGTTCGTCGATCTGAGCGCGGCGCGCACGCTCGAGGATCTGTGCGTGACCGTCAGCGCGCAGCTCGGTGTCGGCTTCGCGCAGGCCGGGGACATGGTCATCCGCATCGCGCACGCGCTCACGGCGCGCGGGGACCTGCTGCTGATACTCGACAATTTCGAGCAGCTCGTAGCGGACGGCGCCAACGCCGTCGCGACCTGGCTCGCGCTCGCGCCCAAAGCACGCGTGCTCGTCACGTCGCGCGAGCTCTTGCGCGTGCTCGGCGAGATGCCGTACGAGCTCGGTCCAATGCCGCTGCCGCGCCTGGACGGCTTCGAGGTGTCCGCCGCGCTCGCGACCTGCTCGATGAAGCTCTTGTTCGCGCGCTCCCCCGCGTTGATCCCGAGCGAGGAGAACGCGCGCGTCTTGGCTGAGATTCTGACGGCGCTCGAGGGCATTCCGCTCGCCATCGAACTGTGCGCGGCTCGCCTCGGCACGCTCGGTCCCACGGCCGTGCTCTCGCGCATGCCGGATCGCCTCAACTTGCTCAGCCGCGGCGCACGCGACGTCGATGCTCGGCAGCGCACGCTGCGCGGCGCCATCGATTGGTCCTGGGATTTGTTGAATGACAGCGAGCAGCTGGCCCTCGGCTCGTGCTCGGTGTTCGTGCAGGGGTTCGACGTCAGCGCGCTCGAGTACGTGTGCGCCGAGGTGCTGTCCGGTACGACCATGGATCTGTTGCAATCGCTGCGCGAAAAATCGCTGATGCGCGCGCTTGGTGAAGGAGCGAACGCGGGCGAGGCGCGCTTTGGTCTGTACGACAGCATCCGCGTCTATGCAGCGGAGAAGGTTCAGCGCGCCACGCTCGCTCATCGTCTTTCGCTGCGACACGCGCGTTACTTCGCCGAGCACGGTTACGCTGAAGTTTTGAACTTGCACGTCCAGCACGGCAACGAGTCCTTGCGCTGGCTCACGCTCGAGAGCGAAAATATCCGGCAGGCCTACGCCGCGCTCGGCACGTTCGCCGAGCACGCGCGCTGGCGAGTACAGCTCGTGCTCGCGGCCGAGCCGGTGCTCGGCGTGCGCGGGCCGTTCGACCGCTTTCGACAAATGTTGGACGAGGTGATCGCGCGTGATTTGGGGGCCAACCTCGAGCCGGCGCTGGTGTCGCGCGTGTATCGAGCGCGCGCGCGCATCTTGCGCCAGCGCGGCGCCATGGACGAAAGCGTGCTCGATTTGGAGCA
>DASYCR010000192.1:0-4116 GCA_036500095.1 Polyangiaceae bacterium | reverse complement strand
TGCGTGAGCGCCGACGGGCAAGCGACTTGCTTGTACGTGAAGGTCGGGTTGTCGGCGCCGTTGAACCAACCGAGGAACCAGTTGCAGCCGGCGAGCAGATCGGGTTTGTCGCCGAACGCGGCTTGGCACTTTTGTTGAGTGCACGTCTTGTCGTCGTTGCACTCCGCGAAGAGTCCGCCGAACTGCGAACCGAGGTCGACCGATGAGCCCCATTGCGTGCCGCACGCATTGAGCGCGCCGACGCCGCCGCCCGGGATCAGCAGATCGAATTGAGTCGCATCGACGCCGCCGTTGTTGATCACCTGCACGATCATGGTTTTGCCGTTCAAGCTGGTGGCGCCCGCGTTGGTGCCGGAGTGCCCGCCGCCGTCGAACTGGAGCTGGTAGCAGCGGCCGCAGGTGTAGTTGTTGCCGCCCACGGCTGCGAAGCCGTACGACAGCTTGTCGCACACGGACCACGGCACGTCGCTCCAGCACATGAACGCGCTGCCGCCGCTCGGGCAGGCGTTGGCTGCCTCCGTCGCACCGAGGCTCTGGTTCTGCTGGCTGCAACTCGCCATCGCGTTGCCCGTCTTGACGTTGGCCTTCCAGCCGCAGGCCGGTTTGCAGCAATCCCAATAACGCGAGGCCCAACCGTTCGTGCCGCCTTGCACGGGTGGCGGTGGATTCGTGCACGTGCTCGCGCCCGCGCTGCCTGCAGCGCCGCTCATGCCACCGGCGCCGGCTCCACCTTTGCCGCCGGCCCCTGCGCCGCCAGCTCCGCCTTTGCCACCGGCTCCCGCGCCGCCAGCTCCGCCTTTGCCACCGGCTCCCGCGCCGCTCGAACCGCCGCTGCTGCTCGTACCTGCCGTGCCGGTGCCTCCGCCGGCGTTCGTGCCGGCGGTGCCCGCGCCACCCGAGCCCTGGCCCGCTGTGCCGCTACCGCTCGCGCCCGCTACACCCGAGCCCGCTACGCCCGCGCCCGCAGTACCATTGCCACTCGCGCCGCTGGAACCGAGCCCAGCCGCGCCACCGACAGTCCCCGCGCCGCCGGCACTCAGCGCGCCGCCACTCGTCTGCGTCGAGCCCCCTGCACTCTGAGCGCCAGCGTAGGAGCTGGTGCCGCCACTCGGATCGAGCGCTTGTTCATCCGCCGCGGGTTGGCCGTTGACGCATGAGAAAGCAATGACGCTGGCGACCAGGCCCATCGTGCCCGCAGCCGCTCGTGTAACACCCGAGGGTAAAGACATCGTCCCGACGTATCACCGCGTCCCGCAAAAGGCGAGCTTGCTCCGTGCGCGTTTGACGGCGAACTTCACGCAAACCGCCCACGTCGAAAAGTTCGAGCGGCACACCTTCGTCACACGAACGAAAACGCGATCATGCGGTAAGTCACGCTGCTTTACGATGCCCGCTACCAGCGAGCGGATCAGGGGTGCTAGCAACCGTTGACATGAACTATCCCGAGCTACTGCGCGAGATTCCGATGTTCCAGGGTCTGAGCGAGGACGACCTGAGCGCGCTCGCGAAATCGGTTCAGGAGCGCACGTTCGCCGCAGGTCAAGTCGTGATCAACCAGGGCGATCGGGGCACCGAGATGTTCATCGTCGCCAACGGACACGTCAACATTTTCTTGCCGGGCGAAGCGTCGCGCCGCGTTTCGTTGAAGGACATCGCGCGCGGCGAGTACTTCGGAGAGCTCGCGCTGTTCGACGACAAGCCACGCTCGGCGAGCGCGCTGGCGACCACCGAAGCGACGCTCTTGGTCCTCACTCGAGAAACGCTGTCCAACTATCTGGCAGAGCGCCCGCGCACCGCGATGGTCATTCTAGAGACGATGTCCGCGCGCTTGCGCGAAACCAACGCGATGCTCTCCGAGCGCGCCGCCAAGAACGCGGTGGAAGAGATCGAGAAAAACCTGAGCTGGAGCGAAAAGCTGGCCGACCGCGTCGCCGAGCTCAACGGCAGCTGGGCGTTCATCGGCGCGCTGCTCGGGTTGACCGTGCTGTGGATGGTATTGAATTTGCAGCTCTTCAACCACGCCTTCGATCCCTACCCGTTCGTGTTCTTCAATCTGCTGTTGGCGGTCTTGGTCTCCTTGCAAGGCCCGTTGATCGTGATGAGTCAAAACCGACAATCGCTCAAGGACCGCGCGCGCGCCGAAACCGACTACAACGTGAACCTGAAGAACGAGGTGAACATCGAATCCATTCTGCGCGAACTCGGCGAGTTCCGCGCCGAATCCAACACGCGCCTCACGCGCCTCGAGCAATCGCCTCCGCAAAGCTGACGGCATGCCGGCTGACGAGCCTTCCGTTTCATCTCACTCTACCGAGTCGCTCTTCTCGCGCATCAGCCCGCCGCTCGCCTGCCTCGCGCTCGCTACCGCGCACGCTTGGCCGGAGCTGATCAACGCGCACGAGCTGCACTCGGATGCCGCGGTCGTCGGACTGCAGGCGCGCCACCTGTTCCACGGCGAGTGGTCCTGGTTCTTGTGGGGCAGCGGCTACCAGACCTCGCTCGATTCCGTGGTCGCGGCGCTGTATTTCCTGCTGCTCGGCAAGGGGCCGCTCGCGCTCACCTTGTCCACGTTCGGCGGGCACTTGCTGCTCGTGCTGTGCGCATACCTCACGCTCGCGCGGCGCTACACGCGCTGGCAAGCCGCGCTGCTCGTGCTGCCACTCTGTGTGGTGACCGGGCCGCTTCACATCTACATGTTCAGCCCGCCGCGCCAGGCCGCGCTCACACTGGTGTTTTTCGCGATCTGGTTGATCGACGGCGCGCCGACCGCACCCCACCCCGCGCGCGCTCTCGCGCTCGGCGGCGCCGTCGCTGGACTCGCCTGCCTCGGCGATCCCTACGCGCTGGTGTTCTTGCCCGGTCTCGCCCTGTTCCTCGCGCTGTCCGCCTGGCAGGGCGACCCGCGGCAGCGGCTCGCACGCGCGGCGAGCGGCTTCGCGGGCGGTCTGCTCGGAATCTTTCCCGCCTGGCTACTTAGACAGAGTCCGCAGGCCTCGCACGGCGTTTTTGGACTGACCTCCGGCATGCTCTCGCACAACTTGGATTTGCTGTGGCATGTCTGCCTGCCGTATCTGCTGGCTGTCTCCGTCTACTTCTCCAGTGAAACCGGGCTCCACACCTGGCAGCCACCCACTTGGTTTCATTGCCTTCAGTTGCTGGGCGCGACCACGCTGCTCGGCGGCATCGTTTGGGGCGGAGTGAGCGCGGCGTTCGCGCGCTTGCCCTTCGAGCGACGACGCCTGGCGGCCCTTGGCGCGACGATGCTGCCCGTCACGCTGGCGGCCTTCGCGCTCTCGGTGATGGTGATGGATCGGTTGTCGGCTCGCTACCTGGTTGCCATCGTGCTCACGGCGCCGTTCGCGCTCGGGCCGGCGCTCGACGCGCTCGGCAGCAAGCGCTTCGCGCTCGCGCTCACGCCTTGGCTCGTGTCGAGCCTCGTCGCCGGTTGGCTCGCGCACGGCTCGGACCTCGCGGGCATTTGGCCCGTGCGCCACGACCCGCGCGCGAGCGATGAAACGGCGCTGCGCGCCGCGCTGCGCGCTCGAGGTCTCGAGCGCGGTCTGGCGGACTACTGGGTCGCGTACCGACTCACGTTCTTGTACGACGAAGAGGTGGTGATCGCGCCCTGGCACGCGAACCTCGATCGCTATCCGCCGTACCGCGCGCTGGTCGGCGCGGCGCAGCGCGTCGCGTACATTTACGATCCGTGGCGTTCGAAAGAAGATCTCGCGACGCGGGAGGCGAGCATCACGCACGCCGAAACCGAGTTCCTGCCGAACCTCGAAAAGTTTACTGCCGGCCGCTATACCGTGCTGGTGCTTACGCGCTAGCGCGCATGCCATAGCTGGCATGCACTCTAGCTTTTGGGTTTTGTTATTGGGGAGGTCCTTTTCATATCGCCATCACATTTCTCACGAAGTTCTGACCGGAAGACACCATGCGATCTCTCCAACCTGCAGGAAAGCATGCGCCGGTTTCGCCGGGCTCACGTTGGCTCAGGCCTTCGTTCCGCTCCGAGATCCGCTGAGCCGAAACTGAAATGCCGTCTAGCGGGGCTTTGCCCCGGCGCCCCGTGGTCTTTGAGGTTGAGATATTGCCAACGCCCAGCTCCCCGGG
>DASYCR010000191.1:0-1981 GCA_036500095.1 Polyangiaceae bacterium | reverse complement strand
CGCGCGACGAAAGCAGCGCACCGCTCGTTTTCAGGATTGACGGACGCTTGCTGAACTTCAGCCGCAGCGCGCGACTCAGGCTATTCGGCGCTACGCCGCCGTGAGCCGGGCGACAAGCGCCACTTCTACGGCGGCGTGAGCACGACCCCGACTCCGAGCCCGAGCCAAACGCCGCCCAGCAATTCGCGATCGGCCCGGACCGGCAAATAGGGCATGCGTCTCAGCACGAGCCCGAACGACCCACCGATGCTGAGCCGCAAACGCCGCGTCAGCCTCGGCTCCAAGCGTACGAGTGCGGCCGTGCGTGCCGTCCAGGTCTCGCGCTCTGAACTGATGTCGTCCACTGCGCGCACGTGGCCGAAATGCGTGACGGCGAAGGCCGCCTCCGCCCCGACGTCGAGGTCGAGCCCACCGCTCAACTTGAAGCGCTGACTCGGACCAAGACTGAGCTCGAACCACTCGAGCTTGCTGTGATCGTTCGCAGCACCGAGCAGCCACGCCGCGCCCAGATCGAGCCGCGTCGCTCGATGTATGGAGAACTCCGCGTGCGCGCTTGGCCCGACCATGGCGCCGGCAAAGCTGGCAATGCTCGCGCCCTCGATGCTCGTACGGACCGCGAACGGACCTTCGACGGTCAGAGCCTGTTCACGCTGACGTTCGGCACTGCGCCGTAGATCGTTCGCACGCTCGCGTTCCGCCGCAGACAGTCGCTTCTTTTGCAGCCGCCGCGCGAGCTCGGCCGCTGCCAGCGCCACTCGTCGCGCGACCAGCGGACCCTCCGCCTTGGTGCTCGAAATGATACGCGCACCATGAAACTCACCGCGATCCCAAAGCTCTACGCGCAGATCAGGGCCGCTCCTCAAAACTCGAAAAAATAGTGCCGCCGGGCGCCGGGCACCGTTCGGCGGACGTAAATCGACGTCCGCGAGCTCGAGCCGAATCAGGCGCCGCGCTGCGCGTGCATCGATCGCGTCGCCCAGGGAATCGTCGATCTCGACCACCGCATCGGTGTCAGCCGCCTGTGCGCGGCGCGCAGGCAAACACAGCGCGCAGACAGCGAGCAGCGTCCAGTAGCGTCGCGCGATCCGGCTACGGCTTGGCGGACGGGGCGGGAGCGGCGCTGGGAGCAGCAGAGCTGGCGGCCGAGGCGGTATCGTCCGTCTCGTCGTCGGGATCGCCGTGCAGCTCGTCGGCAGACGCTCCTCCGTCGTGTTGGTGTGCCTCGCTGAGGGCGCTCGTCGCTCTGCGGAATTCGGCGAGCCGTCGGCCGCGAGGGAAATTTTGCGCATAGTCTTCTACGAGCTCGCTCACGAGTTCGAGATTGCCCTGTGCGAGAGCCGCATCGATCTGACGAGCCGCAGCATCTTCCGCGAAATCACCGGTGGGAGACAAGCGTCGATAGAGCGCAAACGCATCGGCAGCGCCTTGCGTATCCCCAGCCTGTTCCAGCAAATTACCGAGCGTCCAGGCAGCCAGCGGTGCTTCCGGGGCTTGCGGATGCGCCAGCACTTGCTGAAGCGCCCGCGTTGCGCGCTCACGCTCACCTGCAGCGCGCGCGACGTCGACCAAGCTCATCAGCTCGCTCGGCGATGCAACCGCCATGGCGGCTTCGAAGCCACCTTGCGCGCTGAGCGCGCGCCGCGCGGCGGCAAAATCACCCGCCTCTGCCAGCCGCCGCCATTCAGGCGGCCCGGCCGGTACAGCCGGCACGAAAGGCGCGGACGAATACGGCGCGTTCTCGGCCTGGGGTTCGGAGGCCTCCACCCCCAACGCTCCGACGGCCAGGCCACGACGCACGTGACGCCGTTCCGTCTTATCTTGCGGTGCACTGGCCTCTGCTTGGCTGGTCGGCTGCGGCGCTGCAGCGGCCGACGGCCGCTCGACTCGAGCGGGCGGCTCGGCCTGAACTCGCGCCACAATCGGAGCTTGCACGAAGCGCGCGCCGACGAATACGCCCGAGCCGAAGAGCGCCAGCGCCAGC
>DASYCR010000190.1:0-8645 GCA_036500095.1 Polyangiaceae bacterium | reverse complement strand
GGGCAAGTCGTCAAAATCCGCTTTACACCGCCTGTTTCTCGGTAGCCGTTGAGCGTCGCAGCGTTCGTTTCGGCGAGCATGCTGAACAGATACTCGTTGCCGGCGCGCCGTGCCGGATCGCCGGTGCACGTCTCCTCGTCGCCCAGGATCGCGAAGTCGACACCCGCCGCCTGCAAGAGCTGCACGGTACTGCGTGCGATCTTCTTGGCGCGATCGTCGTAGCTCGCTGCACAGCCGACCCAGAACAAGACGTCCGCGTCCGGCTTCTCCGCGCACGTGCGTACGCCGAGCCCTTCCGCCCAACCGGCGCGATCGACGCGCGAGAGGTTCCAGGGATTGCCGTTGCTCTCCATGCCTTCGAACGGCTTGGCGAGCTCGCTCGGAAACTCACCCTTGATCACGACCAGGTTTCGCCGCATCTGCACGATCTTATCGACGTACGTGATGTTGACCGGGCATTGCTCTTCGCAGGCGCGACACGTCGTACAGCCCCACAGCACGTCCTCGTGGATCACGTTCGGCACGAGATCCACCGGTTTGGGCGGTGTACCGCTCAGGTACTCGTCCTGCCGTGAGTACAGGTGATTGCGTAGATCGAGTGTGAATTGCTTGGGGCTGAGCACTTTGCCGGTGGTGAAGGCCGGGCAGTTGTCGGAGCAGCGCCCACACTCCGTGCACGTATAAAAATCGAGGTTGTCCTTCCACGTGAAATGCTCGATGCGCGCGTAGCCGATGCGCGCGCTCAGCATGTCCTCGCTCTCGCTCGCCTTCTCCACCTGCCCCATCAACGCCTCGGTGGTCGGCGCGAGCGGACGCAGCCGCCCGCGCGGGGTGATGTCCGCGAGGAACACGTTCGGAATCGCCGTGATGATGTGAAAGTGCTTGGTGTACGGCAGGATATTCAGGAACACGAGCACGAGCGTGGAGTGTGTCCAAAAGCCGACGTGGGCAAACAGCACGAGCGTCTGTGTGCCGAGCCCGGCCAGCATGAGCGCGAAGAGCGAGCCACCCGGCTCGGCTGCGCGCCACGCGAGCTCGCCGCTCATGGGCTTGCCCAGTGGCGCGATGAGCTGGCCGATCGCGTCGCACCAGCGGCCCGTGGCGGTGCACTCCGACAAGAAGCGATGGGACAGCACTTGGCTCGCGCCGTCGTACGTCAGATCCGCGAGCATCATGAGCGCAATGATGCCGAGGATCGCGAGCCCTTCGAGGCCGAGCGTCATGCGCTTTTGTGGCCGAACGACGCGGTAGTAGACAAACACGACTACGCCGCACAAGACGAGCAACGCGAACACGTCTTTCACGAACAGGTACGCGGAGCCGAGCGGCAAGCCCAACACCGGTTCGGGCCCGAGTATCCACAGATTGAACCAGGGCCAGAAGCCGCGTCCCCAAAGCACGAGGGTGCGCAAGAGCAATACCAAAAAGCCCATGAAGATCAGCTGATGGGCAAGCCCCGCGGCCAGGTAGTAGCGCATCTTCTTTTGGAAGAAGGCGAACGTCCATACGTTCTCGAGGCGCTCGCCGATCTCGTTCGTGCGACTCTCCCAGGTTGGCGCGCCCACCTTCAAGAGCGCGACTCGCTTGCGAGCGCTCACCGCAAAGACTCCGACGAGCGTCGCGATGATGAAGGCCATGGCGATCGGGTTCATGGGCGCAAGCCTAGCCCTGAATTTAGCGCTAACCTAGCAAGAGCCGTTTCAGCGCGAGCAGGCCGAGCACCACGCCCGCGGCGATCACGAGCCACAGCCAAACGCGCCGCTCACTCGCAAGCAGAGGCCGAATCGTCGCTGCGCGGCGCTCGGGCGGGACCACGACGGGAACCTCGAGCGGCACTAGACGCACGCTCGCATCGCTCTCTTCAGCGGCCACTACGCGTAGCAGCAGGACGCCCCTAGGCAAATCGGCGCCCGGCGCTGGTAGGCCTCCCTGCTCCGGGATGCGGATGGTCACGCTGTGCGGCGAGTCGGGCGGAGCGTCGGGATCGGCCTCCGGTAAAGTGACGTGCAAGAGCTCCGCCGGCTCACCCCGTCCGCGCAACGTGAACGCGCCCGATCGTTCGCATAGGTCACAGCCACCACCCTCACAGGCTGCGCACGTCAGATTCCTCGGTAGTTCGAGCTCGAGGGCTCTACCGGCCGCAAACCAATCCCGCGCGACACGCACGCGATGGACCACGTCCGGTCCACGTGGGACGTCGATCGCGCGCGTCGTGACCTTGCCTAAGACTGCGGGCACTATTGTCCAAGCTAGCCCGGATCAAGCTTCAGACCAAGAATCTCAATTTTCTCTGGTGCTCCCTGGCAAAAATCCGGTAGAGGCCGAGCCCTGGCTTGCGGCGCGCGGGCAAACGCCGTAAGCCCGCGCGTCGTCGTGAGCTCGAGCGGTTCGCTCGACGGCGGGTCGAGAGATCCAGACCCACGGCGAGGAGAGCGCTTGGCATTCATTAAGCAACTCTTGGACATCATCCTCCACCTGGACGTGCACCTCATCGAATGGTCGCACTCGCTCGGCATGAGCCTGTACGCCTTGCTGTTCGCGATCATCTTCTGCGAAACGGGCCTGGTGGTGACGCCGTTTCTACCCGGCGATTCACTGCTCTTTGCGGTGGGAGCCCTGTGCGCGATGGGCGGTATGAATCTGTACCTCATCACGCCGCTCTTGCTCGCGGCAGCCGTACTCGGCGACGCTACCAACTACGCGATCGGCGTCCAGGTCGGGCCACGCGTCTTCACTAGCCAAACCTCCAAGCTCCTCAATCGCGAACAGCTCCTGCGGACGCAAGCATTCTACGAGCGCTACGGCGGCAAGACGATCATCATCGCACGCTTCATTCCGATCATCCGCACGTTCGCGCCGTTCGTAGCAGGCATCGGCAAGATGAGTTATCGGCGCTTCTTCTCGTTCAACATCGTCGGCGCGCTGGCCTGGGTCTCTTTGATGGTTCCCGCGGGCTATTGGTTCGGCAACCTGGAAGCCGTGCGCAAGCGCTTCCACCTGGTGATCTTCGCGATCATCTTCCTGAGCATCCTGCCCGCGGTCATCGAGTATCTACGTGAACGCGCGCGCACGCGCCCCGCGGCTTCCTGAACTCAGCAGCCTCAGTCGGCGCGCTTTTCCGGCAGCTGCTTCGGTGGCTCGCCTTCTTTGGGCGGCTCGTCTTCATTCAGGCCCTTCTTGAAGGCGCGAATGCCTTCACCGAGCCCCTTGCCGACACCAGCGAGCCGTCCCGGACCGAACAACAACAGAACGATGACCAGGACGATGATCCAGTGTACTGCGCTAAACGATCCCATTTGAGGCTCTCCGAGACCGACGTTGCCGTCGCTCTCACGTTCTTACCGTAGCACTGCCAGGGGCGGAAGCTAGTGTATCCCTAAACGCCTTTAGAGCTTGAAGGAGAGGTCGCGCTCGGCCTCGGGAGCGTCGAGCGGGAGCGTCAATGAGTAGGTCTTTTGCCCGACGCGCGCGCCGAATGAAACGACAATAGGCGGGTTTTCGCCGTTGAGCGCCTCGAGCCGGACGCGCACGCGGTATTCCCCGCGTAGCGGATCGCCACTCTCGAGGTACACATTTTCGTAGTTTTGCCCGTGGCACTCACCGCTCCTGCCCGGGCAATCGCGCTCTTTCACGAGCCCGCTCTGCGCGGTGCGCCCGACCTCCACGAGCTCACCGTTGGGATCGGTGACGCGCAGATCGACGTCCGCGCGCGGCTCGTTCCAGGCGATCACGAACTGCACGAGCCCGGTCCGCACGCCGCAGCCCTCGTCGATGATGCCGTTGCAATTGTCGTCCGTGCCGTTGAAGCAAAGCTCCGGACCGGTCGGTACACACGTCTTGTCGAGCAAGGAAGGCGGGTCGGTGCTCACGAGCAGTCCCTGACCCGCCGCGCTCGGCGCGGGCAACGGCTTGCGACAAGCGCCGAGCGCGATCGCGCAGAGCACGACCGCGCCAAGTCGCATGTTCACTTCTTTTCGTCGGGAATCACGACGCCAGAACCCGCCTTGGGATTCATCAGCTCGAAGTAGGCGCTGCGCGCCAGCTCGCCGCCGGGCCCGCTCTCGTCTCGCAGGGCCAAGAGCACGCCTTGCTCCTGCATAAACTTCAGTGTGCGAATCGCGCCTGCGCGCTTGGCGGCATCGTCGCCCTTGGCCATTTGATAGAGCCGCGAGCGCAGCACCACGCGCGTGAAGGAGTGTGGCCCGTTGTCGAACACGAGGTTGTCGAACTGCTTCATCAGCATTTCGCGCGCCCACTCTTGCTGCGTGTTGCGAATCGAAAGCTTGGTGATCGCTTCCGCGTTGTCCACGTATTTGAAGAGCAGGCCGGAGTCGAGATCTTCGGTGGACCAATAACCGAAGCTCTTGTACCAAAGGTCACCGAGCTCATCGAGCGCCTCTTTGCGCTTGTTCGCGTATTGAGCGACCGCGCGTGCGGCGGTCTCCGGCGTGCCGCCGAGCATCAGCGCGAGCGCTGCGTCGTTCATCATGGCGTCGTTGGTCAGCATCTGGAAGAGCTGCGCCTCGATCGCGGCGTCGAAGCCGCCCTTGGCGATCGCACGCGCGACCTGATGGCGCGTCTCGACCGCGGACTCCGGCGTCATCAGCGAGATCAATGCGGGAGCCGTGCCCGGCACAGGGCGCTGAATCAACGCCTCGAGCAAGCAAGCGCGACGCACCTCGTCCGGCTTCTCGTTGCCCTTGTACTCGGCGATCTTCTTGGCGACCTCTAGGAAATCTTCCTTTTCGGCCACCCAGGCCAGCGCCGCGCAAGCGCTGAACCGAGACTGCTCGTTGTTCTTGGGCTCGATGATGTAGTCCATCAGCGGCTTGAACGCCTTGCGGTCGCGCCACTCGGACATTCCGTCCGCGGCGCCCACGCCGATCGCGCGCAGGGCCATGCCGAGGATCGCGACACCACCCTGCATCAAGCCGTCCATCGTGACGTCCTGATCCTTCGGCCGGCGCGTGAGATCCTTCTCCATGACGCCCCACGACGGCTGATCCTTCAGCCAGCCGACGTAGCGGAGCGCGCTCTGCGCGACCACCCACTCTTCCGGCATGGGCGGCTGCTGACCCTCTTTCGGCAAGGGTTGATCCGGATTCGACCACTTGCGAAGAGCCGTGATGTCCTTCGTGGACTGCATGGCGGCCAGCGCGCGCAAGCCGTTCGCGTGCGGCGAAGGCAGCTCGTGAATCCAGAAGATCACCGCATCTTCCGCCTGCTCGGAGATCTGCGAGCTCTTGTCGGGATGGAGCATCGACAAATCCGCGATCATGCGGGATGCCACGACGCGCTCGTTGTCGTCGCGCTTCAGCATCATTTCCCAGTCGTATTGGTCGCTGTAGATCTTGAGCGGATCCATGCGCAGACGCTTGGCGAGCGTCGGGACCGCGCGCAGATCGCCGATTTGCGCGAGCGCGACGGCCGTGCGCCACTGATAGTGGATGTGCGGCTTGGTCTGCAGATACGCATACAGCGCGTTGCCTCCGCGCGGATCGTTCAGCTTGTCGATCATGTCGAAGATTTGCTTCTTCTGATACCAACCAAGCTTCTCGTCGGGAGACACGGCGCCGAGCGCCAGCACCAGGCCGTCCGTGCCGATGCCGTCCCGTAGCGCCTCCAAGAACTTGTTGCGGCTGTCCTTGTCGGCTGTCTTGAGCGCGGCCACCAAAGGTTCGCGCGCGCGCGGCTCGCCGATCTTGCCGAGGCCCGGCGCGGCTTGACGCGCCACTTCGGGGTCCTTGTCTTGCACGAGCTTGATCAGCGTCTCGGTCCACTTGGGCTCCGCGTGCTGCGAGAGCACGGTCGCGACCAACTGGCGCACGGCTGGGCTTTCGTCGCCGGCCATGCTGGCGAGCTTGTCGAGGCTCACGAGATCCACCAAGCGATACGGGTCGAACGCCGCGCCGCCGCCCAAACGCTGCACGGTAGACAGGTGCCCCGCGCGGTACATGGCCATCACGTCGTCGAGCGCGCGCGTGTCGCCCAGCACGACGAGTGCCCACGCGATCTGCGGCTTGGCGCCGGGGCCGGCCTTCTTGAGCGCGGCAAGCAGGGCGTCTTTCGCGGCCTCGCCCATCGGGCGCCCGTACTCGGCGAGCGCCGTGGCGGCCATGCCTTGAATCGGCTCGGACGGCACGCTAAGGGCTTCGATCGCGTCCTTCACGCCTTCGGGATCTCGCGCCCACGCGAGTTGCTTGAGCGCCTCCATGCGAACTTCGGCGCTCGTCTCGGCTTTCTCGCCGCTGCCCCACTCGCGCCATTTGGGTACCTGCTCTTGCTTCGGCAGGACGAAGATCTGCTTCTTCACTTCCTCGCCCTGCTCTATCGTCGCTTCTCGGCTTCCTGCTTGCCGCCGATCAACATGAACGCCGCAAAACCACCCACGGCGAGCACCGCGATCAAAATCGCGACGGGAGCGAAGCGACCTCGTTTGAAATTGCCGTCCCCGCCGGGATCGAAGCCTCCGCCGGAGGGAAAACCGCCACCGGGTGGCATCGGCGGTGCGCCCGGAACATCGTCGTCATCCGGGGGCCATTTGGCGGCGTTCACCCAGGGCAAAAGGGACGGCTTGGAAGCCGGGGCGAGATTCGGCAGGTTCGGGTCGAGCATGGATCCTCCCGCTAAAAGCGGTGATTCTGAGCAGGCGCGGGAAAGCGAGCCGCGCGAACTCGCGGCGACCTTAGCCGATGCTGAAAAAAGGGGGGAGGGTTCCTGCGCCCGTGCTGGAAATACCCTTTCCTTTTTTCGGGAATTTTCCATCGAAACCTCGCTTTTCCCGCGGGGGGCTCGCGCGTGAGCCTGGGCACCGCTCATCGGAGCCGCTGGCAGAGGCCCGTCGGCATTGCCGTCGGCACGACCGCGCTCGTCACCGTGCTCTCGAAGCTGCCTGGGAGCATTGCCGCGACGGCGATCGGCTTTGCGTTTCTCGCCGTCACCTATCAGCTCGTGCTGCGTGGCGACGACGACGCGCGCGTGCGCGCGCACGGACTTTCACTCGGTGGGCTGCTCGAATCGGAGCCGCTCTCCGCGGCGCGCATCGCGCGCGAATCACTGACGGCGATCGCTTGGGCGTGCGCGCTGGGCGCGCTGATATTTCCGCCGTTTTGGCTGGGCTTCAAATGGTGGTGGCGAATCGCCGTGCCCTTGCATCCGGCATCGCTCAGCGCGTCGCTCAACGACGCGCTCGGACAGCTGCTCGTGATCGCGTTGCCGGAAGAGGTCTTCTATCGCGGTTGGCTACAATCCTCGCTCGATCAAGTGTGGAACCCACGCTGGCGAGTCCTGGGTGCACGGCTTGGCCCGGGACTATTCGTGATGAGCGCGCTCTTCGCGGTCGGTCATTTCTTCACCGAGCTCGATCTGAATCGCTTGGCCGTTTTCTTTCCGGCTTTGGTTTTCGGCTGGCTGCGGGCGCGCACACGCGGAGTCGGCGCGGGCATCGTATTCCACGCTCTGTGTAACCTCTTTGCGTCGTACTTGAGCCAGAGCTACGGTCTCGGTCGGTGATCCCCTCTTACTTTCTCGATCGTTTGGTGGAGCTCGCCCTGAACGAGGATCTGGCGGGCGGCGATCTCACGAGCCAGGCAACCGTGGGCGTCAATGAGCGCGCGCTCGGCAAAGCGACGGCTCGCTCGTCGCTCGTCGTGTGTGGCGGCGACGTGTTCGCGCGCGTCTTTTATCGCGTCGACCCCGGTGTGCGCGTCGAACGCCGGATCGCCGAGGGCGCGCAAGCACGCGCCGGAGACGTGCTTTGGATCGTCGAAGGCAGCACGCGCTCGCTGTTGATGGCGGAGCGCACGGCGCTCAACTTTGCGCAGCGTTTGAGCGGTGTCGCCACGCTCACGCGTCGCTTCGTGAGCGCGATCCCCGAAGGCAAACCGCTGCGCATCGTCGACACGCGCAAGACGACCCCGGGTCTCAGGCCGCTCGAGCGCTACGCCGTTCGTACCGGCGGTGGCCACAATCACCGGGATAGTTTGGGCTCCGCCGTGCTGATCAAGGACAACCACATCGTCGCCGCAGGCGGCATCAGCGCCGCCATCAAGGCCGCCCGGCTCGCGCCGCACACGAGCCGAATCGAGGTCGAGGTCGAGTCGCTGGAAATGCTCGACGAGGCGCTGGCGGCTGGCGCGGACGTGGTCATGCTCGACAACTTCGCGCCCGCGCAGATCGCCGCAGCCGTGCAGCGCGCGCGGGGCCGCGCGCAAGTCGAGGTTTCCGGCGGCGTCACGCTCGAACGCGTGCCCGAGCTCGCGAACGCAGGCGTCGACGTAGCGAGCGTCGGAGCGCTCACGCACTCCGCGCCGGCCGCCGACATCGGCTTCGACATCGAGCGCATTTGATGTTCGACCCCGCGCGCTTCCGGTCGCTCGCCGGCGAGCGCGGACTCATGCTCGGCGAGCCGCTCGACTATCAAGAGCTCACCGTATCCACCAACGATTCCGCGCTGAGCGCCGCGCGCTCGGGCGCACCGCACGGCGCCACGTTCGTGGCGGGCGCGCAGAGCGCAGGTCGCGGTCGCCGAGGACAGCGCTGGTTGTCCGGCGCCGGCGAGAACCTACTCTTTTCGGTGCTGCTGCGCCCAAAGCTCGAGCACGCTCGCGCGAGCACGCTAACGCTCGCCGTCGGCCTCGCCGTAC
>DASYCR010000189.1:0-5198 GCA_036500095.1 Polyangiaceae bacterium | reverse complement strand
CGACCTTGCTTCCCACGCAGAACGACCCCGAGTTCGTGCCCTTGTTGCGAAAAAAAGGCGTGCGCGTGGACGTCAAGAGCGAGGAGCAGCCGGTGATCCTGCAGCTCTTGATCTCGGTGCTCCCGTTCGTCTTGATCATCGGAGCGTGGACTTGGCTCTCGCGCCGCGCGCAAGCCATGATGGGTTCGGGCGGCCCGCTCGGCATGATCCGCGGGCGCTCTCGACGCTTCGAGAAAGAAGCGGAGGTGTCGGTGCGCTTCGATGACGTCGCCGGCCTCAAAGCCGCCAAACAAGACTTGCGGGAGATCGTGCAATTCTTGAAGGAGCCCGAGCGCTTCCGTCGCTTGGGCGGCAAGGCGCCGCGCGGAGTGCTCTTGGTCGGTCCTCCGGGTACGGGCAAGACGCTGCTCGCGCGCGCGGTCGCGGGCGAAGCGGGCGTGCCGTTCTTCTCCATCAACGGCTCCGAGTTCATCGAACTGTTCGTGGGCGTCGGCGCCTCGCGCGTGCGCGAGTTGTTCGCCGAGACGAAGAAGGTCGCCCCGGCCATCATTTTCATCGATGAGATCGACGCGGTGGGTCGCTCGCGCGGATCAGGCCTGGGCGGGGGCCACGACGAGCGCGAGCAAACCTTGAATCAACTCCTGTCGGAGATGGACGGCTTCACGCGCAACGATCTGACGGTCGTGCTCGCCGCCACGAACCGCCCGGACGTGCTCGATCCGGCGCTGCTGCGCCCGGGCCGCTTCGATCGGCGCGTGATCATCGATCGCCCGGAGCTCGCGGCTCGGCGTGCGATCTTGGAAGTGCACACGCGCGGCAAGCCGCTCGCCGCCGACGTCGACTTGGGCGAAGTGGCCGGGAATACGCCCGGCTTTTCCGGCGCCGATCTGGCGAACCTCGTCAACGAAGCGGCGCTCAACGCCGTTCGGCGCGAGGCCGAACAGATCGCCAAACAAGACTTCACGGCCGCGCACGACAAAATCGTGCTCGGCGACCCGCGTGAAACGAAGCTCGACGCGGAAGAGAAGCGGCGCGTGGCGATCCACGAGAGCGGGCACGCGGTGATCGCGCACTTTTCGGAGCACGGCGAGCCGCTGCATCGGGTCACGATCATTCCGCGTGGCATGGCGCTCGGCGTGACACAACAGACTCCCGGCGCCGACAAACACATTCTCACCGAGCTCGAACTCGGCGACAATTTGCGGGTCATGCTCGGCGGCTTGGCTGCGGAGCGCGTCGTGCTCGGCGATACGTCGTCCGGCGCGGAGAGCGACCTGAAGCGGGCGAGCGAGCTCGCGTTCAAGATGGTCGCGCACTGGGGCATGAGCGAGAAAATTGGGCCCGTGTACTACGAGCACCGCAGCGAGCATCCCTTTCTCGGCCAAGTCCTGGCGACCGAGGGCGGCACCAGCGACGCGACCGTGCACCTGATCGAGCGTGAAACACGCGAGATTCTGTATGCGGCGCGGGAAGCCGCGCTCAGGCTGATCCGCGAGCATCGCGACGCGCTCGATCGCTTGATCGCCGCTCTGCTCGAACACGAGACGATAGAGCAACCCGAGCTCGAGCACCTGCTCGGCCCTCATGCAGCCGAGCCGAGCCGCGACGCGACACGCCAGAGTTCCGATGCCGTGCATTGAGCTCGAAGACACGATGCTTCAACACATTTTCCCGGGTCGGAGCGAGATGGCGCGCCGCATGCGGGCGCTCGACTGGTCGAAGACCGCGCTCGGTCCAGTCGCGGGCTGGCCGCAATCCCTCCGTACGTCGGTCAGCACGTGTTTGAGCTGCGCGTTTCCGATAGTCGTCTGGTGGGGGCCGGAGCTCGCGATCCTGTACAACGACGAGTATCGGCAAATCCTCGGCCCCAGCAAGCACCCGGCAGCCCTCGGGGAGCGCGGCGCCAAGGTGTGGGCGGAGATTTGGAACGTGATAGGTCCCATGCTGTCGCAGGTGAAAGAGCGGGCAGAAGCGACGCGGTCGCGCGATCTACTGCTGCACATCGATCGCGAGGGGTTCCCGGAAGAGGCGTACTTCTCCTTCTCGTATGCGCCGATCCACGACGAGAGCGGCCAGATCGGCGGCATCTTTTGTCCGGTGATCGAGACGACCGAGCGAGTGATCGGCGAGCGACGGCTCCACACGCTGCGTGACCTGGCAGCCAAATGCAAAGGCGCGCAGAGCGAAGCAGCGGCCAACGCGTGCGCGGCGGAGGTGCTCGCCGGCAATCCGCACGACGTGCCGTTCGCGCTGATCTATCGCGTCGATGAGGATCGAGCGACGGCGTGGCTGGATGCCGCGGTCGGCATCCAGGCCGGCTCTGCCGCCGCGCCTTCGAGCGTCGCCCTCGATGCGGACAGCGCGGGGCCGTGGTGTCTCGATATCGTTGCCCGCTCGGGCACAGCCACCGTGGTGACCAACCTGGCCAACCAGTTCGAGGACCTGCCGCGCGGGGCGTGGAGCATCCCCGCGCACAGCGCGATCGTGCTCCCGGTCTCGCTGCCCGGACAGGAACGCCCACGCGCGATACTGGTCGCCGCGCTGAGCCCAATGCTCGCGCTGGGCGACGATTACCGCACCTTTTTCGGGCTGGTCGCCACGCAGCTCGCGGCGGGCCTCGCCGATGCGCAAGCCCTGGAGGCAGAACGCCGACGCGCCGCGGCCCTCGCGGAAATCGATCGCGCCAAGACCGCGTTCTTCTCGAACGTCAGCCACGAGTTCCGCACGCCGCTGACGCTGATGCTCGGCCCGCTGGAGGACACGCTGTCGAACGCGCACGGCGTCCTGCCCGCGGAAGCCGCGGCGACGCTGCGCGTCGCGCATCGCAACAGCCTGCGGCTGCTGCGGCTGGTCAATACCCTGCTCGATTTTTCGCGGATCGAGGCGGGCCGCGTGGAAGCGAACTTCGAGCCGACGGATCTGGCCAGGCTGACCGCGGAGCTCGCCAGCGTCTTTCGCTCGGCGATCGAGAAGGCCGGTTTGCGGCTCGTGATCGATTGCTCGCGCCTGTCGCAGCCGGCGTACGTGGATCACGACATGTGGGAGAAGGTCGTGCTCAACCTGCTCTCCAACGCCTTCAAGTTCACGTTCGAGGGCGCGATCACGGTCTTGCTGCGCGCGCAGGGCGAGCGCATCGAGCTGTCCGTGTCGGACACGGGGGTCGGCATTTCGTCGGCGGATCTAGCCAAGATGTTCCAACGATTTCAGCGCGTCAGGAATGCGCGTTCGCGCACGCACGAGGGTACCGGCATTGGCCTGGCGTTCGTGCGGGAGCTGACGAGGCTGCATGGCGGCGACATCTCGGTCGTGAGCACGGAGGGCCGAGGGACGACCTTCACGGTCTGGATCCCAACGGGCAAGGCGCACCTGGCGGCCGATCGTATTTCCGTAGCGCGAGAGGGGGCTTCGAACTCGAGCTCGAACTCCTTCATCGAAGAGGCGTTGCGCTGGCTGCCCGCCGAACCGCACAAGACTCGCGCGGAGCGCTCCCTACTCGGGGAAGTTTCTGACGCTCCCGCGCTACACGGTCAAGCCGGCAACGGAGCCAGCGCGCGCGTGCTCTTGGCGGACGACAACGCCGATGTACGCGACTACTTGGGTCGCTTGCTCGCTCGGAAATACCAGCTGATCGCCGTCGCGGACGGGCAGACCGCGCTCGACAAGATTCGAGCCGACCCGCCCGACCTGGTGCTCGCTGACGTGATGATGCCGCGCCTCGATGGCTTTGGCTTGTTGGCGGCCATTCGCGCCGACGAGCGCACGCGCACCTTGCCCGTGATCATGCTGTCTGCGCGCGCCGGAGAAGAAGCACGCATCGACGGGCTCTCGGCCGGAGCGGACGACTACCTGATCAAGCCGTTCAGCGCCCGCGAGCTGCTCGCTCGCATCAGCTCACAGCTCGAGCTTGCGCGGCTGCGTCGTGAAGCGGCAGAGGCCCTGCGTCATCGCGGGGAGCAATTCGAGACGCTCTTGAACCAGGCGCCGCTCGGCGTGTACCTCGTCGACGCCGACTTTCGTATGCGCGAGGTCAATCCGATCGCGCGAGAAGCATTCGGCGAGATCCACGGCGGCACCGTCGGCCGACGTTTCGACGAGCTAGTGCGCGTCCTGTGGGACACACGGTACGCCGCCGAGCTCGTGCGCCTGTTTCGGCACACGCTCGCCACCGGCGAGCCGTACATCGCCGCCGAACGCGCCGAGTTTCGTATCGATCGCGGCGTCATCGAGTATCATGAGTGGCGGCTCAACCGCATCACCTTGCCGGACGGCCGCTACGGCCTCGTCTGCTACTTCCGTGACATCTCCGCCCAGGTATTGGCGCGCAAAGCGATCGAGGAGAGTCGCGCCGCGCTCGAACAAGCCGACCGCAGCAAGGACGAGTTCTTGGCCACGCTCGCCCATGAGCTGCGCAACCCGCTCGCTCCGATCCGCAACTCCGTGCACGTGCTGCGTTTGGCCGGCAACCGCGACACCGTGAAGCACATCCATGAAATGATGGAGCGTCAGGTCAATCACATGATCCGTTTGGTGGACGACCTGATGGAGGTCTCGCGCATTACGCGCGGCAAGATCGAGCTGCGCAGAGAGCGCGTCGATCTCGTCTCCGTCGTGCACAGCGCGGTCGAAACCAGTAGACCGCTGATTGACGCCGCCGATCATCGGCTCACCATCACGATCCCCGGCGAGCCCCTGGTCCTGGACGCCGACCCGGTTCGCCTGGCCCAAGTGCTCTCGAATCTGCTGAACAACGCGGCAAAGTACACCGCGGACGGCGGGCAAATCTGGATCAGCGCCTCGCGCGTCGGAGCGCAGGCCGTGGTGTCCGTACGCGATAGCGGCGCGGGCATCTCAGCCGAGGTGCTGCCCAAGGTATTCGATCTGTTCATGCAGGTAGAAAACAGCTACGCGCGCTCGCAGGGTGGCCTCGGCATCGGGCTGACACTCGTGCGCAGCCTAGTGACCCTGCACGGCGGGAGCGTCGAAGCCAAGAGCGCGGGTGTGGGTCAAGGCAGCGAGTTCGTGGTTCGCTTGCCGCTGGCCGGCGAACCGCTCCCGAATGTCGACGAGCGCCAGAAAGCGCGGAAATCTGAGCGAAGCCGGTTAGCGGCGTAGTTGGCCGCGGCACGCGGGATTGGGGACGATCGCGCTCAGCACCGCCAATAGTTAGGGCCCGGAGTTAGCGCTCCGAGCCCTGCGTC
>DASYCR010000188.1:0-3892 GCA_036500095.1 Polyangiaceae bacterium | reverse complement strand
TCGACGCTGAAACCGCGCAGCTGCGACGCCTCCAGCGGGTAGCTGGCCTCGATCGATTCCAGCCGATAGTTCAGCCAAAATTGCGTGGAAACACCGAGGTCCCGGCCCACGCCGAGCGAGCCGCCGAAGCGCTTGTAGCTGACGACCGCCGAGTCCGCCGCTTGCGTGGTGACGTCGTACGGATCCCAGTACTCGACGTGCGACGTGCCGAAGAAGTCCTTGGCGTCGTTGTAGAGCAGGTTGCCGCTCGTCATCCAGTGACTGCCGAGGAACGCGGGATCGAAGAAACGCACGCGCAGTCCGAACTGATCGTTGCTGAGCGCCATCGCGGTGCCGAGCGTGATGCCGGTGCCGAGCAGGTTCGTCTCGGCCACGTCCACGCCTGCGTAGGCTCGCAGCGGGACCTTGTTGCCCTGCGTGTCGGCGTCCGCGGAGACGCCCATGCGTACGTCGTTGACGACGATCGTGTTGCGCTCCACGACGTCGATCACCAGCACCACGAGTCCGCGCGTCGTGCCCTTGCGCAGCGAGAACTGCACGTCGCGGAAAAAACCCGTGCCGAGCAAGCGGTAGCGCGTGAGCTCGACTTGCGGATCGTCGACGTCGAACACGTCGCCGACCTTGAAGGGCAGGTAACGGCGCACGACGCTGGTGTGCGTGCGTGTATTGCCGCGGATCTTGATGCTCTCGAGCGTGTAGCGCACGGCTTGCGGAGCGCTGGCGCCGCTGGCGTCCACCGGGCAGGGGCAGGCGTCCGGCTCGGCAGGCGCCGTTGGTGGTGGCGGAGGTAACGGTTGCGCGGCGGCCGCGGGTGGCTGCGCGGCGCCGGGAGCGCCCCAGGTGTCGGCGGCCGGGGGCGCAGGGGTTGCGGCTGGGGGATTGCTCGGTTGGGGCTGGCCCGGAGCTCCGGGAGGGGGGACTGCCGGCGTGGGCTGCAGGGCGGGGGCGGGCGGCGCGGCCGGGGCGGGAGCAGCCGGAGCAGCAGCCGGGGGCGCGGCGGGCGGCGTAGTTTGCGCGAACGCGCTCTGAGTCACGCACAGTCCGAGCAGGGCGCAGAGCGCCGTGCGCCGCGCTTGCAGGCTCACGTTTGTTTCACTCCGGCGGGAGTGCGTTCGTAGGTTTGGCACAAGCGCGCCATGCGCTCGGCGATCTCTGGGCGGAGCTCGTCATGCGCGACGCGGTAGACCCAATTGCCGTCCGGCGTGCCGGGCACGTTCATGCGCGACTCCGTGCCTTGGCCGAGCACGTCCTGCAGCGGAAAAATCGCCGTGTCCGCGACGGACATCAGCGCGGTTCGCATCAAGTCCCAGTGCGGCTCGCGCCCGTCGCTGCCGGCATAGTCGAGCGCGCGCTGTCGTTCGGCGTGGAGTTGGGCGGCGCGCTGCTCGTCCTTCTCGCGCTGGTGCGCCGAGAGCCAGCCGACGACGGTGTCGTTGTCGTGCGTGCCCGTGTACACGACCGTGCGGCGCGGAAAGCGGTGCGGCTGGTAGTCGCGTGATTGATCGACGAAGGCGAACTCGAGCACTCGCATGCCGGGCAGCGAGAAATGGTCGCGCAAGGCGTGCACTTCAGGGGTGAGCAAGCCTAGATCTTCGGCGATGAAGGGCAAGCCGCCGAGCGCCGAGCGTACGCGCTCGAAGAACTCCCGCCCCGGAACACCGACGAAGCGCCCCTCGCGCGCGCTCGGAGAGTGCGCCGGGATTTCCCAATAGCGGTGGAAGCCGATGAAGTGATCGAGGCGCAAGGCGTCGAAGCGACCGAGCGTCGTTTGCAGGCGCGCGATCCACCAAGCGAAGCCGGTTTCGCGCAGCACGTTCCAGTCGTAGAGCGGGTTGCCCCAGCGCTGGCCGTCGGCGCTGAAGTAATCCGGTGGGACGCCGGCCACCACGCGGCGCTCACCGCGCTCGTCGAGTTGGAAGATGGCCTGGTGCGCCCAGACGTCCGAGCCGTCGTGCGCGACGAACATCGGGATGTCGCCGAGCAGCTTGACGCCGAGCTCGGCCGCGTGTGAACGGAGCGAGCTCCACTGACGATCGAACTCGAACTGCAAGAACTCCTGATACTGAACCTCGACGGCTAGGCTCTGGCGCGCGCGCTCGAGGGCCAGCGGTTCGCGCGTGCGGAGCTCCACGGGCCAATCGGTCCACACCCGCGCGCCGTGGGCTTTTTTCAGGGCGCGGAAGAGCGCGTAGTCGTCGAGCCAGTGCCGTGAACGCTCGCGAAATGCGGCGAGTTCGCGCCGTTCATCGTCATGATTGCGCTCTTGAAAGCGGCCGAACGCACGGCGCAGTCGCCGTTCGCGGTAGCGCGCGGCCGCGCCGTAACGCGCGCTCTTGGCGCGCGCAAAGCCGCTCGGATCGCCGAGCTCGTTCGGCTCGAGCAGGCCGCGCTCGTGGAGTGTCTGCAAGCTCAAGAGCAGCGGGTTGCCGGCGAACGCGGACGGGCTGTCGTACGGCGAGCTGCCGCCGCCGAGCGGGGCCACCGGCAACATTTGCCAGTAGCGCTGGCCCGCGTGCGCCAAAAACTCCAAGAAGCGGTGCGCGTCTGCGCCGAGGTCGCCGACTCCGTGCGGGCCCGGCAAGGACGTCGGGTGCAGCAGAATGCCGCTGGCGCGCTCCGAAAAGTCGGTCACTCGGAGGTGTCTCCCTTCGGCGGGCGGAGCAGCGAGATGAGCACCGTCAGCGCGAGCACGACCGCGATCACCGCGAGCGAGAGCAAGCTCGGAATGTGCACGTGTTGTCCGAGGATCATCTTGGCGCCGATGAAGATCAGGACGATGCTGAGGCCGATGCCCAGATACGCAAAGCGCGTCATCATGTGCGAGATCAAGAAGTAGAGCGCGCGCAGGCCGAGGATGGCCATGATGTTCGAGGTGTAGACCACGAACACGTCCGGCGAGACCGCCAGGACGGCGGGCACGGAATCCACCGCGAACAACAGGTCGGAGACCTCGATCACGAGCAGCACCAGAAACAGCGGCGTCACGAAGCGCACGCCGTTCTTGACGAGCGTGAAGCGATCGCCGTCATACTCGTTGGTGGTGCGCAAATAACGGCGCCCGAGCTTGAGCGCGATGTTGTCTTCCGGATTGACCGTGTCGTCTTCGCGATGAAATAAGAGCTTGCCGCCGGTGTACAGCAAGAACGCGCCGAACACGTAGTTCAAGAAGTGGAAGCGGTGCAGCAGCGCGGCGCCGGCGAAAATGAACACGCCGCGCATCACGATCGCGCCGGCCACGCCCCAGAACAGGATGCGCTTTTGACGCGCGTCGTTGACGGCGAAGTACTTGAAGATCACCAGGAATACGAACAGATTGTCGACGGACAGCGACTCCTCGACCAGATACGCCACCAGGTAGCTCGCGGCCTTGTCTTGGCCGAGGCGTACGTACACGAAGCCACAGAACAGGAACGCGCTCAGCACCACCAGCAAGCTGCGCAGCGCGGCCTCGCGGATCGGCATCGCGTGCTCGTCCGGTTTGCCCGCGCCGAACACGAGCCGATCGAGCGCCATGACCGCGAGCACCGCCGCGGCAAATGCGGCCCATTCGAGGGGCCCGGCGCAAGAATGCATCCTGCTTTCCGTATCATGATGCCCGCGCGCATGCTAGAAGGGGGCGCGTCATGAATGCCCGTTTTGGCCGCGGAATTTGTGCTCTTTCGTGTGTCGTGCCCTTGGTCATGAGTCTCGCCGTGGCGTGCAAACGGCAGCCTGAGCCCGAGCCCACGCCCGCTCCGATCGCATCCGCCGGTGAGGGGCAACCAGCGAGTTTACCAGCGCCTACTCCTCCGCAAGCCGCGTTGCCCGCGCCGGCCGCGTCGCAAGCTCCCGAGCAAGCGCTGAGCTGGAAGGATCCGGCGAGCTTTCATCGCGTCGAGCCCAAGAACCCGAT
>DASYCR010000187.1:0-7913 GCA_036500095.1 Polyangiaceae bacterium | reverse complement strand
CGGCGATGTCCTTCAGTACACCCATTTGTTCGTCTGCGTATCGGGTGGTCGGGAGCGCAACGGCAGCGCTCGAGGCCAGCAGATGACCGAACGATTCAGCCGGTGAAACACGGCACAGGTGCGATGATGGGTCGTTGACGACTTCTGGAAAGATTAGGGTCATTGGCCCGTTCCAGGAGCGACGAAATGAAGCTGACCATTGCTCGAGCGGTCCGATTCGGAAGCGGCCGTCCTGGTGGAGAGGCGTCTGCGCGTCGGGCTGCGTTGCGAGCGCAGCCAAAGTTTTCGGTGTGACGTGAAACTCGCGCGGGTACGCGAGTAGTTCGGGTAAGCCGTCCTGCGGGCGGAGGAGCACGCGGTCGTCTCCCAGGAACTTGAAGCCGGCATCGAGCAAGCCGAGCAGAGTGGTCGTCTTTCCAGAGCCGGAATCCCCCACTAGCAGGAATGCTCGGTCGTCGTCGCACGCGACCGCCGCATGAGCATCAAAAATACTGCGCTCTCGCAGAAGGAGAGAGAGGGCAATGTGCTGCATCCCAGCCGACACCGCGGCGGGATCCGGTCGAAACAAGGTGCCGCTCATACGACCTGCTACGGGCTCGACGTTGATCAACGACTGGCCGTCATATAGCGCGTAGCAATCGCCCCGCGCGTAGCCCTGCGCCACGCCGTAAAAGAAGCAAGGCCGAAACGCGTCGCTCGGTCCGGCGCACGCAATCTCCGTCGTCGCCAACTCGATGCGAAGCGCGCCACTCATGCGACCGATGCGGGGAAAAGGCGCGAACAGAGTGCCGAAAGCGTCCTCCGACAGCGGCGCGTAGGCGAGCTCGATCGGGATGCCGTGGAAGTCGATCCACGTGCCGCCTACCGCGTCGCTCACGGCGTTCAACTCGCGACGATAGGCAAGCGCTTGGGTGACCAAGCGCCGCGCCAGCGTTGGCGCGCGGCGGCAGGGCCCCCGACGCCCTCGTCGGTCCAGTGCGGCTTCCCGTAGCGCTTGAGGCAATCGTTGCAGGGGAACTTGTCCCAACCTTCGGCGATTTCGCCGCGGGCCATGCGCTGAACGCGATCCGCTTGCGCATCGTGGATGATCCCGAGCAACTTGCCGTGAGCCTCGGCGAGAGTCATCTCCTGAAGGTTGCCGGCGATGTCGCTGAGCGTGCCTTCAGCCGGAATACCTGCATGCATGCAGCACAGGTTCAGGTTGCCCTCGACGTCGACGTGAAGCTGCTGGCCTTGAAATGGTTGGCAGGTATGTAGCGGCTGTCGATTGTGAAAACCCTCTGCGATGCTGACCGGGATCTTGAGCGCGAGCGCGAGGCGATCGATGCGGTCCATCACTTGCAGCCAATCCTTCGCCGCAAGGTAGAAGGTGCGATCGTGCTGGGTGCCGGTAGGTTGCATCTGCACGAACGAAAGACGTGCTGCCCCGAGTTGACTTGCGAGCATGCCGACGGCTTCGATTTCGGCGATGTTGCGGGCGTGCAGGGTGCTGTTGAGCACGAACGGGATTGCAAGCGCCGTGCACAGGGAAATCGCGGTCATTGTCTCGCGAAACGTGCCCGCGCCGCGGATCGATTCGTGCGTAGCCTCGGTCGCCCCGTCGAGGCTAAACGTGATGGACGTCATGCGCTCGCGCCGGAGCGGCCGCTCGCGAAACAGCTCCAAGAGCCACGGGAAACGGCGCCCGTTCGAGACCATGTGCCAGGTGTAAGAGAGGTCTACCGTCGCATCCAGGATCTCTCGGAACTGCGGATGCAGCGTGGGCTCTCCGCCGGTGAGCGCGACGTGCTCGGCGTTATACACACGCCGCCCTTCACTCAGAGCTCGCTGGATGACAGCGAGCGGCAGATCCTTTGCCTTCTTCTCAGGATCGCGGAGGCAGTGCTGGCAGTCGAGCTGGCATCGGTCCGTGAGGTGAAACGTGAGCCATTCGACTGCCACGACACCTCAGTTGGACATGCTGAGCACGCCCATGCTCGCGACACCCATCCCGCTCAGCAACGTAACCCGGTGGATCGATCGCTTCTTCTCGCAGGTCGGCGGCTCGTAGGTGCGCTTCGCGCGCGGCATGGACTCGCCGGGGAGCTCGGCTACTTCGGGGTTCTGCTTCTCGTGAGTGTCTGACATGCGTCTAGTTCCCCAATATAGTTATGTACTTACTCGCCCAGCTGGCGGAGGGAGCGAATCGAGCCGGCTCGAGGCTAGCTCAGGCGTTTGGGTTCCGCAAGCGCTCTCTTGGCCCGTTGGCCGATGGCGATTGACAGCTGGGAGCGGAAGCATCCACCTTGGCATCGTGAGGTTGGTTGAGTCCGCGCGTGCCGCCGTTCAACTTTGCTGGCTGCGCGCTCGTTTGCCGGGCATTTTGGCTCGAACACCGCTGGATACCGTGCTCCGCGAGCTGACGCCGGCCCGGACCTCCGCAGCTTTTGCTGACGTGGAGCGCGCGGTCGACCGCGCGGAGGCGCTCGCGGATCGGGTGCCCGGGTTGCGTCGGTCGTGCCTGTACCGAGAGCTCGCCCGCTACGCGGTGTTTCGGAGCTTTGGCTGCGACCCCGCGTTCGTGCTCGCCGTGCACCCACGAGGCGTCGAAGAAGACGGCCACGCCTGGCTCGAGTTCTCCGGCGTGCCGTATCGCGAGCCGCGAGCCGAAGAGTTCGTGGTCTCGTTTCGATTTCCCGAAACGCCGTCCGCTGCGTGAGGTATCACCGCGAACCGATGCTGCGCACGAACGACAAATGCCTGCTCACCGAGCTCGCCGACGGCACGGGCGTCGTGCTGCATTTGGACACCAAGTTCTACTACACGCTGAACGTGACGGGCGTCGCGGTGTGGAAGGCGATCGCCGCGGGGCGCGACACCGAGGCCGCGCTCGCTGAGCAGCTGGTCGCGGAGTTCGACGTCGAGCGAGCCACGGCTGAAGCGGACTTGGCGCTCGTGCTGCGCACGATGCTCGACGAAGGCCTCGTGCATTCGAGCTCGCGCTAGCGGCTGATTCATGGCCGGCCTGTGCTCGATCTCAGTCGATCTCGACGGCATGGATCAGTACGCCGCGCTGTACGGCGTGGAGCGACCGTCTGAAGCCGGCTCACTGTCGGTTGCGATCGAGCGCTTCGAGGAGCTCTGCAATCCGACCTCACTGCGCGGCACCTTGTTCGTGATCGCCTCGGATCTGAAGGATCCCGCGCTGTGCGACGCGCTGCGCGGAGCAGCCTCGCGCGGGCATGAGCTCGCCAACCACACGCGCGATCATTTCTATGATCTGACGCTGCGGGGCCGCACGGAGATGACCGAACAGGTCGCGAGCGCCAGCGCGATGATCGAGCAAGCCACCGGGCAACGGCCCGAGGGCTTTCGCGCGCCGGGTTACACCGTTAGTGACGAGCTCTTCGAGGTGCTGGCGGAGTGCGGCGTGAGTTACGACTCATCGGTGTTTCCTTGTCCGTCGTACTACACGCTCAAGGCGGCCAAGATGCTGGCGATCCGCGTGGCCGGCCGCCGTTCGCGCGCGGTGCTCGACCGGCCGAGCGTGCTCCGCGCGCCCACGCGGCCGTATCGCGTGGGCCGTCCATATTGGGTGCCCGGCGGCGGCCTGCGCGAGCTGCCGATCCAAGTCGCTGGGCCGCTACGCATGCCGTTCATCGGCACGACGCTATCCGTGCTGGGGCCGCGCGCCGCGCGCGTGATGACCTACACCGTGCTCGGTGAATCGTTCGTGAACCTCGAGCTCCACGCGATCGACTTCTTGGACGAGCACGATGGTCTGACGGAGCTCGCGCGGCACCAGGTAGATCTGCGCATTCCGGTGCGCCGGAAGATGGACACGCTGAGCGCGGTGATCGAAACGCTGCGCAAGGCGGGCTTTGCGTTCGCGCCGTTGGCTGAGGCGGCGCGCGCTTTCTTTTGAATCAATCGTCGATCGCGATCGGTTCTCGATTGCGTATGTCGTGCATAGTCAGCTCGACGTCGTTGAAACTGTAGTAGAGCCACAGGGGCAGCCCGGGCACTCGACGCACCCACACGATTCCGACGCTCGGGAAGAGTGTTCTAGTATCGAGCGGGCCAGGAGGTTGCGCATTCAACAGGCGCCCCAATGTCGCAGCAAGTGCAGCTGCTGGAAGCGTGCGAGGCTGAATGAGAAGCTGGCGCGAGAACTGGAAGCGCTCGGTCAGTCTGAGGATTCGTCCCACGGGTCCGGCCCCTCGCCGGTCTCGAGCCATCGCATGTATGCTTCTGCATCTACGACACGAGAGCGAGTGAGCTGTTCACGTTCAGCTGCCGAGAGTTCCTCGGGGTAGCGCGTGCTCGGTTGGTCACCTCCCGTGGGAGGCGCGCCGCTCGGGTCTCGAACCGGGCCAGACATATGCCTAAGTTTAAGCGTCGTCGTCGTCCTCGGCAAAGGTCCCTACTCTGCAGCCCATAAAGGTGGGAAATTGCTAGGGACCTGCCAAACCGGAAGTTTGAGTTGCCAAACTCTAACGCTCACCCGGACTCTTACCCTGGCCGCCCCACGGCCCGGCAATACCACTCGTAAAAGCGCTGCGTGCCCTCCGCGACGGAGAGCTTCGGATCGTAGCCGAGCAGGCGCTTGGCTTTGTTGATGTCGGCGTACGTGTAGTTCACGTCCGCTTTCATCATCGGCTCCGTGGTGTAGGGCGCGGATTTGCCGGCGAGGGCTTCCATGGTTTTGACGAAGTCCGCGAGCAGCACAGGCTCGCCGCGGCCGAGGTTGATGATCTCGTAACCGAGGCGTGTGTCGAGCGCGCCGACGACGCCCGAGACGATGTCGCCGACGTACGTCCAGTCGCGATACATGTTGCCGCCGTTGAAGAGCGGGAGCGGCTCGCCCGTGCGCATTGCTTCGAACAGTTTGTAGGCGAGCATGTCGGGGCGACCGCGCGGGCCGTACACCGTGAAGAAGCGCAGGGCCGTGAAATCCATGCCGTGCATGTGGTGGTACGCATGGCCGAGTAGTTCCGCGGCGCGCTTGCTGGCGGGGTAGGGGGAGAGCGGGCGATCGGCCGTATCGGTTTCGATGAACGGTACGGTGGTGGTGTTGCCGTACGCGGAGGACGTCGAGGCCAACACGAAATTCGGCAGGCCGCGCTCGCGAGCGGCTTCGAGCAACGCGAGCGTACCGGTCAGGTTGACGTCGTAATAGAGAAACGGATCGTCCACAGAAGCCCGCACACCGGCCATGGCTGCGAAGTGAGCCACGCCATCGAGCGCGTGCTCCGAGAACAAGCGTGCGAGCAGCGCGCGATCGCGAATGTCGCCCTCGACGAAGACGAGGTTCTCGGCGCCGGGCGCTTGCTGCACTTCGCTCAGGTTCGTGCGCTTGCGGGCGGGGTCGTAGTACGAGTTGAAGTTGTCGAGGCCGACCACGCGATCCCCGCGTGCGAGCAGACGTTCGACCGCGTGGCTAGCGATGAAGCCGGCCGCGCCGGTGACCAGGAACGTGCGAGTGGGTGGCATCGAGCAGTGCGCTAGCCCGTGACGGGGCGGGCTTCAACCGCCGTTTGCGCGAGTCGCGCCGCTCGCGCTCAGGAACTTGTGGACCAGCTCGTTCGAGCCGTGCAGGAGCTCTTCCGGCGAGCCGGACGCGACCACCATCCCGCCGGCGAGCAGGTAGATTTCGTCCGCGATTTCCATGGCTCCCAGCATGTCGTGGGAAATGACCAGGCTCGTCACGCCGAAGCGATCGCGCGTATCGATGATCAATTGGTCGACCATGCGGCTCGTGAGCGGGTCGAGCCCGCTCGTGGGCTCGTCGTACATCAGGACCTCGGGCTCGAGCATCAACGCGCGCGCGAGCGCGACGCGTTTGCGCATACCGCCGGAGAGCTGACTCGGAAATTTTTCCTCGGTACCGGGCAACCCGAGCACGGCGAGCTTCTCGCTCACGCGCTGGCGGATCTCTTTTTCCTTGAGCTTGCTGTGCTCGCGCAACGGGAACGCGACGTTGTCGAGCACGTTCATCGAGTCGAGCAAGGCCGAGTATTGAAAGACCATGCCGAACTTCTGGCGCATGCGATCGAGCTCGCGACCGCTCGCGTTGGCGAGCTCGAGGCCGCTGACGCGCACCGAGCCCGACGTCGGGCGCTCGAGGCCGATCAAGATCCGCAGCAGGGTCGTCTTGCCCGCGCCCGAGCCGCCGATGATCACGGCGATGTGCCCGCGCCCCACGCGCATGTTCACGCCCTTGAGCACGCGCGCGTCGCCAAAGCGCTTTTCGAGCCCCTCCACCACGATGTGGGGCTCACCCGGCGCTGGCGTGCCGGTCGCGACGACTTCGGAGCTCACGGGCGCACAATATCGTCCATTGGGTCCACTCGGGCTTGACTTCGCCCGGGAAAAGCAAAACTTTACCTCCCATGACCGAACAGCATCTTTCCGCGCTGCTCACGGCCGCGCAGGCCACCAAGGACGACAAGGGCTGGGCGGCAGCCTCGGAAGGCCGGCTGCTCACTCTGTACGTGGCCTACAACGGCGCGGGCTTCACGGTGAGCCGCATCGAAGCCGTCAAGGTCGACGGCCAGCAAGTCCACGCGCGCACCAACAAAGGCGAGCTCTACGTGCTGGCGCTCTCGGACGTCTACGCGGGCGCCATCGAGGCCGCGAGCGGCTCGGGCGCCGCGCGCAAAGCCGGCTTCGCGTGAGGCTAGGCACCCGCGGGCTCAACCTCAACCAGCAGCCTTCCTGGGGAGCAGGGGCAACGCCCCGCAACGTGGCATTTCAGTTTCGGATCACCGGATCGCGGCGCGGAACTAAGGCCAGAACCAAACACGAGCCGGCGGACCCGGCGCATGCTTTCCGACAGGTCGGAGCAGCCGCATGACGTTTTCCAGCCAGAACTCCACAAAAATATGATGAATGCTCAGAGGGCAGTAGCTCGCGAGCATACCCAACCCAGATTTGCGGACGCTAATCGAAGAACACCGTCAGCGAGCTCACGACGTCCCCGAGCTGCTCATGCGTGAGTCCGGCGAACATCGGTAGGCCGAGCGCTTCCTCGCAAGCGCGCTCGGCGTGCGGAAAATCCCCGCGTCGATAGCCCAGCGATTTGCAGGTGTCTTGCAGGTGGATCGGCACGGGATAGTAGTGCGCGGTCTCGACGCCGGCCGAACGCAGGTGGGCTTCGAGCGCGGCGCGCTCGGGGCTTCGGATGACGAATTGATTGAACACGTGCTCGGCGCCCGCGCGTTCGGGCAAGCTGAGCCGTTCCGGGGCGCGAGCGGCGAGCGGCGACAAGAGCTCGAGATAGCGTTCGGCGATGCGCTGACGTTTCGTGTTCCACGCCTCGAGATGCGGGAGCTTCGTGCGCAGTACGGCGGCCTGCAACGCATCCAAACGGAAATTGCCGCCTAAAATACGACTGTGATGTTTGGGCGAAAACCCATGGCTGCGCAGACTGCGGCTGGTCTCGGCGAGCGCTGCGTCGTGCGTTGTCAGTAGGCCGCCGTCCCCGAACGCTCCCAGATTCTTGCTGGGAAAGAAGCTGAAGCAGCCTAGGGTCCCGAGCGCGCCGACGCGCAGGCCGCCAACGCGCGCGCCGATCGCTTGCGCGGCGTCTTCGACGATCGCTACCTGGGCTCGCGCGGCAAGCGCGCGCAGCTCGTTCATGTCCGCGGCTCGACCGAACAAGTGCACGGGCAAAATCGCGCGCGTCTTCGGGCCGAGCGCACGCTCGACCTGCGCGGGATTCAGGTTGAACGTGCGCGGCTCGATGTCGGCAAACACCGGGCGCGCGCCGGCGCGCAGGATCGCCTCCGTGCTGGCAAAGAACGAAAAGGGCGTCGTGATCACCTCGTCGCCCGGCCCGATGCCGAGCGCGAGCAGCGCGACGAGCAGCGCGTCGCTGCCCGACGAGAGCCCGACGGCGTGCGGGACGCCGAGCCACTCGGCCATTTCCCGCT